>DASUME010000381.1:0-3857 GCA_036277895.1 Polyangiales bacterium | reverse complement strand
CGCTCGAAGAGATCGGCAAGCTGACCGGCCTCGCGCTGGCGCTGGAGGTGAGCGAGCCCGCGCACGTCGATCGCGCGGCGCGCCGTGCGGATCTCTTGATCGTGCCGTCGGTGCACATGCACAACGACGCGCTCCTGCACGAGGTCGGCCGGCTCGACCGCCCGCTGTTGCTGGAGCGCAGCAGCACGGCGTCGATCGACGAGTGGCTCGCCGCCGCCGACCGCATCCTCGCCCGTGGCAACCACCGCGTCGCGCTGTGCGAGCGTGGCATCCGCACCTTCGAGCACACCACGCTCGATCTGGCGGCGGTGCCGCTGCTGCGCGAGCACTCGCACCTGCCGGTGCTGGTGGACCCCACCCGCGGCAGCGCGCGCTCGACCTGGATCGCGCTGGCCGAGGGCGCCCGCGCGGCGGGAGCCCACGGCCTCTCGCTGGCTGCCCAGCTCGGCCAGGAGCCGGGACTCTCGCTCGAAGAGATCACTGGATTGATCGCGAAGCTCTCCCAGGGTTGAATGAGCGTCGTGCCGCCCGAGCCCGAAGCGCTGGTCTCCGAACCCCCCAAGCGTGAGCCGCTCACGACGCTCGGCAAGAGCTGGGTGGTGATGGCGTCGGTCGCCGCGCTGCTGCTTGGCTCGGCGCTGTTCGGCTTGATCCCCGCGCGCGAGCCGGCGCCGCCGCCCACCGTGCGCTTCGATCCGGCCAAGGCGGTCGACCCGGTGAAGACGCCGGAGACGCACGTGGCGGTGGTGCACAAGCTGGTCGGCTGGTCGGTGCCGGTGTGCGCGCGGCCGAAGGAAGGCGCGCGCCTGTACCGGGTCGCGCTCGCGCCCGAGCGGGATGCGTTCGCGGTCTGGTGCGCCGGCGAGTACGTGCTGCTGGAGGTCGAGGCCACGGCGGAGACGCCGCGCGTGACGCGCCTCGCGCGCTTTCCGGCGCGCGGAGAGCTGCCGGGTGGGGCGACCTCGATCGATCTCGATCAAGACGGCGTGCTCGACCTCGCGCTCGGCGTCGCGCCGGCGCTCGGGGTCGTGCATCGGCCCGGTGCGGGCCTGTTTCTCCTGCGCGGGCGGGCTCAGGGCGGCTACGAGATCGCGCGCGCGCTGGTCGAGATGCCGGTGGTCGCGACGCTGGCCGCCGAGCTCGACGAGCAACCGGGTGCGGAGCTGCTCGTGCTCACGCGCGGGGACGTGGCGGCGCAGCGCCCGGGTGACCTGTGGGTGTTCGTGGGGGGAAGCTCGCCCGCGCGCGCGGCCGTGATCCCCACCGCGCTCGCGCCCAACGACCTCGCGCTCGGGCCGGCGGTGGAGGGGCAGAACGAGCTCTGGGTCGCCTCGACGCAGCCGGGCTCGCTGGTGCGGCTCAAGCTGCCGGCCACGCGCGCGGCGTGGACCAGCGTGTTGCGCGCCGAGCTGCCGCTGCCCGGGCTGCAGGCGTTCGTGGCGGGACCGCGCGGCGAGCGTGGGCTGTTCGTGCGCGATCTCGAGGGCGCGCGTGCGGTCGACGACGGCGCGACGATCAAGCTGGGCAAGGTGCTCGTCAGCGCGGAGATCGGTCCGGCCAGCTGGCTGCCCGGCCAGCGCGTGCTGGCGGCGACGCAGCAAGGCTTCACGGTGGCGCACGCCGACAAGCGCAAGGCGCACGCGCTGCCCACGGGTCTGCGCGTGGTCGATGCGAGCAGCACGCGCGGCGCGAACGCGGAGCAGCGCGGCCTGCTGCTGCTCGCGCCCGACGACCCCGCCGGCAACCTCAGCCTGGTGGTGCTGCCCGCCGAGCTGCGCGACGAGGCCAGCGAGCTGGAGCTGCACGCGGGCGCCCTCGAGGCAGCGCCGGGCGAAGCGCGAGTCACGCTGGAATAGCCGGGGATCTGGGGGCCATTGCCCCTTTGCCGACGCGGTGTTACCGTCGCGACCTGCCGGGGTTTGGGGCGAGCTACGCCCCTGTCTGCCCGACGTGGCGCCGACAACCGTGTCGGCCCCAAGAGAAGCCGAGAGCTGATGACGTTCACCGAAGCGGCGGTGGAGGTGCTGCGCCTGGTAGGCAAGCCCCTCCACTACAAGAAGATTACCGAAGTGGCGATCGAGCGAAACCTGCTCTCGCACGTGGGCAAGACGCCCGAAGTCACCATGAGCTCGCGGCTCGCGACCATGGTCAAGCGCGATCGGGGCGAGGCTCCGATCATCAAGGTCAAACCAGGCGTGTTCGGGCTGCGTGAGTTCAACGAAGAGCAGCTCGCCGACCTGTCCGGCGACGTGGATGAGCTTCCGGAGGTCGAAGTGGAGAACGAGTCGGAGAAACCGCTCGAGGCGCGCGAGAGCACCGTCGAGCTGCCGTCGATCTTGCCGAGCATCGAGCCGCGTAAGCCGCTGCCGGGGGCGGACGTGTTCCCCGAGGAAGAGGACGACGACGAGCCGATCCTGGGCGGGGACGACGACGAGGAAGACGACGAAGAAGGCGAAGAGGGCGCACGCGCGGAGGGCACACCGGCCGGGGAGTCTCGCTCGTCGCGCCGTCGCCGCAAGCGCCGTCGCCGCGGCGGGGACGAGCCCGCCGAAGAGCGTGCGGCGCCGGAGCAACGCGGCGCACGCGAAGAGCGCGCGCCGCGCGAGCCGCAGCCGCGCAACGAGCGCCGCTTCGAGCGCAACGAGCGCAGTGATCGCAACGAGCGCAGCGATCGCGGCCGCGATCGCAATCGCGACCGGAACCGCGACCGCGACGAGCGTCGCGAGCAGCCGATCGACTACAGCCGCGAGCCGGGCGACGGCGATCTGCTCGGCAAGGATCTCGCCGACGCGGTCGCGAGCGTGCTCAGCCAGAGCAACTCGGGTGGCCAGAGTGCGGTGCGCATCGCCGAGCAGCTCGTGCGCAAGGGCCGGCTCGCCGGCGACGCCGACGTGCTGGTGCCCACGGTCATGGCCTCGGTGCGCGCCGACGTGGCGCGCCATCGTGTGCAGCACACGCGCCCGCGCTTCCGCATCGAAGGCACGTACGTGACGCTGACCGAGTTCTTGCTGCCGCAGGAAGTCGTGCGCGCCGAGCAGGACGTCACGCGTGCGGCCGAGCGCCAGCGCGAGCGCGCGCGGCGTGCGTTCCTGCGCAAGCTGAGCGAGCTGCCAGGCGCGGGCCTGGCGGAGCTGATCGCGACCTGGCTCAACGCCGAGGGCGTGGTCGGGCTGCGCGCGGTGCGCAAGCCGGGCGGCGGCGTGGGCGAGCTGCACCTGGCCGGCACGCTGCGCCGCGGCGCGGAGGAAGTGCGGCTGGCGGTGGTCGTGTATCGCGACAGCCGCGAGCTCGGGCGCGAGAAGGTGATCGAGGCGCGCGGCTCGCTGCACTACTACGGCAGCGCGAGCACCGCGTGGTTGATCACGTTCGGCAACGTGATGACCGGCGCGCGGGAGGAAGCCACCGCGCCGGCGTCCGATCCGGTTGCGCTGTTCGACGGGCTCGCGCTGGCCGCGGCCATGGAGAGCCGCGGCGTGGGCCTGAGCGTGCAGTCGGTGCCGATCTGCGTGATCGACTACGAGCTGTTCGAGGCGCTGCGCGGACCGGCTCCGCGAGAGCGCGAGCGCGAGCGCGATCGGGACCGCGATCGCGATCGCGATCGTGAGTACGAGCGTCGCGAGCGCCCGCGGCTGGTGCTCGAGCGCCCGCGTCCGCAGGAAGAGGAGGTCGACGCGATCGAAGAGGCCGCCGAAGACGGCGCACTCGACGAGGGCGACGAGGTGGTCGACGCGGTGCTCGCGTCGGACGGCAGTGCGGAGGCCGGTGCGGCGGGCGAACCCGACAGCAACCGCCGTCGCCGTCGCCGCCGCCGCCGTCGCGGTCGTGGTGCCGAGGGTGGCACCGAGACCGAGGCCGAG
>DASUME010000380.1:0-3974 GCA_036277895.1 Polyangiales bacterium | reverse complement strand
GCAGCCGGGCCAGAGGGTGAGCCTCACGGTGTCGGTGTCGTCGGGCAGCGCCGCGGGCCTGTACTTCCGCACCACGCCCAACGTGGGCACGCTCGCGGCCGGGCCCTCGACGAAGCTGGTCGAGGGCGGGATCGTGCACTCCGCGCCCAAGGCTGCTTCGGGAGCCACCACCACCTTCACACTCGACTGGACTGCGCCCTCGAGCCCCGGCGACGTGGAGCTGTTCGCGTACGCGCTCGCGACCAACGGCGACCGAAACTCCACCGGCGATGCCTACGGCTCGGCCTACCTCTCGCTGGTCTACGGCTGCACCGGCAAGACGTACTACGCCGACTACGACCTCGACGGCTACGGCGGCATGCTCGCCAACCCG
This sequence comes from Polyangiales bacterium, assembly GCA_036277895.1. Taxonomy (GTDB): domain Bacteria; phylum Myxococcota_A; class Polyangia; order Polyangiales; family DASUME01; genus DASUME01. Next base: position 3,601 of record DASUME010000380.1, on the reverse strand, counting down.
CGCCTGGCCTGCACCGCACCCGAGTCCTACTCCGATCAGAAGGGCGACTGCGACGACTACGACCCCAAGCTCAACCCGGGCGCACCCGAGCTCTGCAACGGCAAGGACGACAACTGCAACGGCACGCTCGACGAGAACGTCGTCTACTCCGAGTACTGCGAGGACAAGGACAACGACGGCCACGGCGTGCGCGGCGGCGCCACCAAGAACGACTGCGGCCCGCGCGCCGGCTTCGGCCTGTGCGACAACGACTGCGACGACACCGATCCGAAGGTGTTCCCCGGCGCCGACGAGCAGTGCAACTACGAAGACGACAACTGCAACGGCCGCATCGACGAGAACGCGCGCAAGACCTGCGGCGAGGGCTGGTGCCGGCGCTCGAGCGACAGCTGCACCACGAACCTGTGCACGCCGGGTGAGCCCGTCGCCGAGGAGTGCAACGGGCTCGACGACGACTGCGACGGCATCGTCGATGACGGCGAGCTGTGCCCGAGCAAGCAGGTGTGCAACGCCGGTGTGTGCGTGCCCTCGGGCAGCGTGACGGGTGACGCCGGCGCGGCCCGCGACGCGTCGGTGGTACGCGATGCCACGGTGACGGCGGATGCGGGCAGCGCGCCGGCCACGAAGAGCGGAGGCTGCGGGCTGGCGGGCTCTGGGCAGGGCGGATGGCTGCTCCTGCTCGCGTTCCTGCGCCGCCGCCGCTAGCCGGCGAAGCGCGCCAAAGTCCGTGCAAGGCGCGTCACGCGCTTGCCCGGGCCGGCGTGCAGGGCAAATGCCTCGCTATGCCGAACGCCGTCGTCCTCCCGGCCGGACACTCCGGTTCGTCGCTCTTTCATCGTGTGCTGTCTCAGGTGGCCGCACGCTTCCCCGACGTCTTCGCGCGCGCCGCGCTGCCCGGCAACGCCGCCGCGTTCAAGCGTGAGTACGGCACGGCGCTCGCGCGCTTCGAGGCCGCGCGCGTGCGTTCCCCTGCGCGCGTCGAGATCGCCCGTGCGATCGTCGAGGCCGCGGAGGAGGCCATCCACTACGGCGAGGTGCCGCTGCGCGAGGCGTTGCTGGAGCCCGCGCCCACGCCGGTCTTGCAGCGCAGCGTATCCACGTCGACCGGCGCGGCGATCGAGATCCCGTTCGAGGGTCGCACCTACCGCGGGCGCTCGGCCCTCGACGTCGTCGAGAAGCTGCGCGCCGCCCATCAGCTCACCGACTCCGCCTACCACGCGCTGCGCTGGATCATCGCGCACGAGCAGCTGGACCTGCGCGGCCAGCGCTTCGCGTTGCTCGGCGCCGGGGCCGAGCTCGCATCCACCGAGCTGCTGCTGCGCGCCGGCGCCGAGGTGTTGTGGATCGACGTCGGTGAGCCGCCTGCGGGCTGGAACGTCACGCGCGCACCCGGCGTGGGCAACCTGCTCGAGCAGCCGCGCGAGATCGCCGCTGCGATCCGAGCCTTCGCAGCCGACGGCCCGGTGCACGTGGGCATGTTCGCGTACGCTCCGGGTGCGAGCAAGGAGTGGCGCCTCGGCGCGGCGATGAATGCGATCGTGCGCAGCCTCGAGCCCGGCATCGTGCGCTCGGTGTCGCTGTTGATCTCGCCCACCACGCCGGCGCTGCTCGGCGCGGAGACGCGTCACGCGGCCAAGCTGCGCAAGCTGCACAGCCCGAGCTGGCAGCGCATCCTCGCGCGCACGGGCCTCACCGCCGAGCCCGGCTGGCTGAGCGTGTCAGACACGCACGTCAGCCTGTCGACTGTCTCGTTGCAGGGTGCGAGCTACCAGGCGGCGCAGTACATCGCGAAGATCGCTGCCGCCGAGACGTTCTCGAGCGACGGGCTCACGGTGTCGGCAAACGTCGCGGGCATCACGCGCACGCGCTCGCTCTCGCATCCACTGTTCAGCGCGGCCTTCCTGGGCGCCGGGCAGTTCGGCGTGCGCATCTTCGATCCCGCCACCACACGCGCGCTGAACGGGCTCCTGATGCTGCACGACCTGCTCAACGCTGACGCGCCCGTCGCGCAGGCCGAAGGCGAGACGGCGAAGGCGGAGGCGTTGCTCTCGCAGCAGATCCATGGCGGCGTCTACGGCTTGCCCTGGGTGCTGGAGGGGGTCATCCGGGTCGCCGCGGCGTTGGGTCTCGCCAGCAAGCCCATGCTGTTGCTCGGAAAGACCGCCCCGGAGCCGGTCGCCCAGGCGGCGGAGTAGCGCGGCCGCGCGGCAGCGGTACCCTGGTCTTATGCTGCGAAGCTGGCTGGTCTTGGGCGCCCTGCTCGCGTGCGGTCCGCACGCTGGAACCGGCGTGGGCGTGTTGCGAGCGCCAGGCGGGGAGCACGGCGCGCTGGAGCAGAAGGGTAAAGTCACCCTGAGCTGGAAGTCCGGCATCGACATCTCGAGCGGCGAGATCACGGCCGCGCTGCCCGACGGCCGGCGCTTCGACGGCACCTTCACGCAGCCGCAGCGCAGCCAGTGGCGCGACAACTACGACCTCTACTGGGGCGCGTGGACCGGCCCGTGGGGCCGCGCCGGCCCGTGGTACTCCGGCACCCGCGGCGGCTTCACGACGCAGTACGCGGATCACGTGCTCGCGCACCTCGAGACCAGCGACGGCACGCGCATGCGCTGCTCGTTCGCGCTCTACAAGGCCGACCAGGGCCTCGAAGGGGGAGGGCAGGGCGACTGCCAACTCTCCACCAACGAAGAAGTCTTCGACGCCGTGCTCGAGAAGCAGCCGCCGAACTAACCTTCGCGTTCGAGCAGCTTCAGGTAGCGCGAGTCGTAGGACGTGAGCTCGTCGTGGGAGCCGCGCTCGACGATGTGGCCGTCTTCCATCACCAGCAGAAGGTCCGCGTGGCGCACCGTGGTCAAGCGGTGCGCGACGATGAAGCTGGTGCGGCCGTCGAGCAGGCGTGCGAGCGCGCGCTGGAGGCGGCGCTCGGTCTCGACGTCGACCGCGCTGGTCGCTTCATCGAGCAGCAAGAGCCGCGGGTCGGCCAACATCGCGCGCGTGAAGCACACGATCTGGCGCTGCCCGAGCGACAAGCCGAGCCCGCGCTCGCCGAGCTGCGTGTGCCAGCCGCGCGGCAAGGCCTCGATCAGGTCGAGCACGTCCAGCTTGCGCGCGGCGTCGATGATCTGGGCCTCGGTCGCGTCCGGGCGTCCGATACGCACGTTGTCGAGCACGCTGCCGCCGAACAGGAAGTTGTTCTGGGTCACGATGCCCACCTGCCGGCGCAGCGAGTCCGCGCGCACCTCCGCGAGATCGATGCCATCGATCAGCACGCGTCCCGAGGTGGCCGGATAAAACTTCGCGACCAGGTTGAGCACGCTGCTCTTGCCGCTGCCCGTGTGGCCCACCAGCGCGACCGTCTGTCCGGGCAGCACGTCGAGGTCGAGCTCGTGCAGGACCAGGCGGTTCGCGTCGTAGCCGAAGCTCAGCCGCTCGAGCTGCACGCGCCCTTCGATCGGGCCGATCTCGCGTGCGGTGGGTGCGTCGCGCCACGGCGGTTGCTTGTCGAGCAGCTCGAACACGCGCTCCACGCCCGACATCGCGGTCAGCGCCTGGTTGTATTGCGTGCCCAGGATCGGGATGGCGTTGAAGAACAGCGAGGTCA
>DASUME010000379.1:0-2081 GCA_036277895.1 Polyangiales bacterium | reverse complement strand
CCCATCATCATCGCCGCATCCGACTGCTGCGACGAGGCACAGCGCAAAGACTCCGAGTTGTTTTCGCATCCGAGTACGTCCCATGACCCCCGGACGCACTCAAAGGTGGAGTCCGGTCGGTAACGTTCCCGTTCAGGGGTGGAGCCGTCACGCAGATTTCCTCGTCGCCGAGCACGGCCAGGATACTGCCCGGTTAGGGGTAGGTCATCACCAGGTACATCCGGCACTCCGACGGGTCCGGGTTGATGTAGCTGTGCGGGACGTCGGCCTGGAAGATGATCGCGTCGCCGGTGCCGAGTGTGTAGCGAGAGCCGCCTGCGTCGAGCAGCAAGCGGCCGCTCGACACGACCAGGTTCTCGATCGCTCCCGGTGGATGCGCGACTGCGTCTTCGCGACCGTGACCGGCGAGCTGGAGCTCGTAGAACTCATTCTTGCGCGGGCCCTGGCCGAACGGGAACAGCGGCCGTGACAGGAAGGTGCCGTCGGCGCTGGAGAGCCGGGCCGCGCCCTCGTTGCGCAGCACCACGGGCTGCTGCTCTTCGCTCGCACCGAGCAGCGCGCTGAACGGGATGCCGAGCGCGCTCGCGATCCGCCACAGCGTGTTGATGGTGGGCGCGCTACGCGACAGCTCGATCTGGCTCAGCATCGCGCGGCTGACACCGGAGGCGCGCGCGAGCCGCTCCAGCGAGAAGCCCTTGTTGGTGCGTAGCCGGCGCAAGTTCTTGGCGACCAGGGGCAACACGCCGTGGACGCGCTCTTCCGAGATCGCGCCGCTCTCACCGCCCTCACCCTCGCCCGAGGCCCTCATCCCAGCTCCTCCCTCTACGGACGAGCTGGGTGTGAGCAAACCGCGGGCCAGCGCTCAGACCAGGCGTGAGCTGCGCAGGCGCCTGAGCACGCTGATCAGCGCGTCGATGTCGTTGGTGTCGTTGTAGAGCGCGAGCGACGGGCGCACGGTGGTCTCCAGCCCGAAGTGACGCAGGATCGGCTGCGCGCAGTGGTGACCGGAGCGCACCGCGATGCCCTCCTGCGCCAGCGCGGCACCCACCTGCTCGGACGGCAGACCGGGGATGACGAACGACATCACGCCCGCCTTCTCCGCCGCCGTGCCGATCAGCTTCAGGCCGTCGAGCTCGCGCAGCTTCTGGGTTCCGTACACGAGCAGCTCGTGCTCGTGGCGCGCGATGTTGTCCATGCCGATGCGCTCGACGTAGTCCAGCGCGGCACCGAGCCCCACCGCGTCCGCGATGTTGCCCGTGCCCGCCTCGAAGCGGAACGGCGCGGGGTTGTAGACGGTCTTGTCGAACGTCACGTCGGCGATCATGTTGCCGCCGCCCTGCCAGGGCGGCATCGCCTCCAGGATCTCCGACTTGCCGTAGATGGCGCCGATGCCCGTGGGGCCGAACACCTTGTGCCCGGAGAACACGTAGAAGTCGGCGTCGAGCGCCTGCACATCGACCTTCATGTGCGAGACGGCCTGCGCGCCGTCGACCACCACGCGCGCGCCATAGCGATGTGCGATCGCGACCATCTCGCGCGCGGGCGTGACGGTGCCGAGCGCGTTCGACACGTGGGTGAACGAGACCAGGCGCGTGCGCCCGGTGAACAGGCGCTCGTACTCGTCGAGCCGCACCTGCCCGGTCTCGTCGACCGGCGCGACCTTGACCTTGGCGCCCGTCTGCTGCGCCAACATCTGCCAGGGCACGATGTTGGAGTGGTGCTCCAGCCAGGTGATGACGATCTCGTCGCCCTCGCGCAGGTGCCGGCGCCCCCAGCTCTGCGCGATCAGGTTGATCGCCTCGGTGGTGCCACGCGTGAAGATGATGTCCTGCGCGCTGGGCGCGTTGAGGAAGCGGCGCACCTTCTCGCGCGCGCCCTCGTAGGCATCCGTGCTGCGCGCTGCCAGGCTGTGCGCAGCGCGATGGATGTTCGAGTTCTCGTGCGCGTAGTAGTGCGCGAGGCGGTCGATCACCGCCTGCGGCTTCTGGGTGGTGGCCGCGTTGTCGAGCCACACCAGCGGGTGGCCGTTCACCACCTCGCTCAGGATCGGGAAGTCGCGGCGGATCGAGGCCACGTCGAAC
>DASUME010000378.1:0-11917 GCA_036277895.1 Polyangiales bacterium | reverse complement strand
GGCGCCGAGCAGCGCGACGTTGTTGCTCGATGGCCAGCCGGTGACGGGCAACGAGCTCAACCTGCGCCTGGGCGAGCACACGCTGGAGGTGCGCGCCCAGGACTACCGCCCCGAGCGCCGCACGGTGCGCGTGCACGGCGGCGAGGTGCTGCACATCGACATCTCGCTCGATCGCACGGGCGTCGCGCAGCGCCCGGTGGAGCGGCCGAGGCCGCTGTACAAGAACGCGTGGCTGTGGACCGGCGTCGGGCTCGTGATCGCGGGGGGTGTGGTCGCCGGCGTGCTGCTCGCGACGCGCGACAAGGACACGCGCACGGTGCCCAGCGAGACGCCGAACAGCCTGCCGGGCGTCACGCTCAGCACCCTGGGGATCCGTTGATGCGCAAGCTCGTACTCCTGCTCGCGTCGTGCTTCGCCGCCTGCGGCGAGGAAGACACCAAGCTCGCCGAGACCCAGATCACGCTCACCGTGAACGCGGACGACACGCTGCGCGCCAAGCTCGACAACCTGCGCGCCACGCTGTTCGTGAACGAGGGTGGCAGCTGGACGCAGCGCTCGTCGGTCGACGTGCCCGAAGCGCGCCTGCGCTGGCCGCTCGACATTCCGATCGTGGCGCGCCCGGACGACGCGAGCGCACAGATCGAGGTCCTCGTCGAGGCCTACGCGAACGCGCAGCGACTGGCGCAGGCGCGTGTCGTGACGCGCTTCACCAGGGACCGGGTCACGTTCACCAGCACGCAGCTGTTCGAGTGCAGCAGGCTATGCGCCGAGGACAGTTGTCACGGCGAGAGCTGTGCGGTGTGCAGCGCGAGCGGCGAGTGCATCGCCGTCGCTCCCGCGGAGACGCAAGACGCGGGCACAGCGCGTGAGGAAGACGCCTCGACGCTCGACAGCGGACGCGCGACGGTCGAAGATGCCGGCACACCGACTCTCCCTACGGACGCGAGCCCCACGCCCACCGCGTGCCCGGCCAACGCCTGCGCCGCACCGTACGTCTGCCTGCCCACGCCGGCGGGCTACACCTGCCGCGGCCAGTTCGCCGACTGGCCGATGCCCGACAAGACGCCCAGCTCCAAGGTGCAGCCGAGCTACACCGCCACGCCCGACCTCGTCACCGACAACGTGACCAAGCTGCAGTGGCAGCTCGGCCTGCCGCGCGTCTACCCCGGCTGCACCGAGTACCCCGAGTGGACCGACGGCACCAAGGGCGACGTGGGCGAGCTGTGCACGCGCCCGCAGGGCAAGGCGTACTGCGACAACCTGGTGCACGGCGGCTTCGACGACTGGCGTCTGCCCACCGTGATCGAGCTCAGCTCACTGTACGATCCCACGGTCGAGGGCTACCAGATCGATCACGCGAGCTTTGCCGATACCGACTACGGACCGTTCGTCTCGGACTCGACCTACGCGGGTGGCCCGAGCCAGGTCTGGGGCGTCAACTACTACGCGTACAACAATTACTTCTACCCCAACTACAGCGGCAAGATCCGCTGCGTGCGCGCGGGCGCCGTGCCCACGTTCGCCACTCCCGCGGACCGCTACCTGACCGCGGCGGAGCAGGTCACGGACCAGGCCACCAGCCTGATCTGGCAGCGCACGCCGTCGGCGACGATGTTCACCGGTCAACCGAGCGACGCGGGCGTGCCGCTGCTAACGACCGCATGCACTGCGCCCTGGCGCGTGCCCACGATCAACGAGCTGCTGACGCTGGTCGACTACACGCGCTCCAAGCCGGCGATCAACCCGGACGTGTTCCCCAACACGCCCAGCGAGCCGTTCTGGGGCTTGCCGCTCGACTGGGCCGCAGCCGTGAGCTTCGAGACCGGTGAGCTGGAGACGTACGAGCACCTGGCGCTCGTGCGGTGCGTGCAATGACCAAGCGCCTGCTCCACGACAAAGCGCAGCTCGCGCGCTTCAAGCTCGCCGAGCGCGACGAGCAACCGCTGGCGGACGGCGAGGCGCTGCTCGCGATCGATCGCCTCGCGTTGACCACCAACAACATCACCTACGCCTTGCTCGGCGACGCGATGCAGTACTGGCAGTACTTCCCGAGCGGCGAGCCAGGCTGGGGTGTGCTGCCGGCGTGGGGCTTCGCGAACGTGGTCGCCAGCAACACCGAGAACGTGCAGCCCGGAGAGCGCTTCTACGGCTACCTTCCGCTCGCCACGCAGCTGCGCGTGCAGCCCACGCGCGTCAGCCCGCGCGGCTTCGTCGATGGCGCGCCGCACCGAGCGTCGCTGGTCGCGCCGTACAACCAGTACACGCGCTGCAGCCCGGAGCACGCCCGCTCCGAGAACCTGCAGGCGCTGCTGCGGCCGCTGCTCGGCACCGGCCTGTTCGCGGCCGACTTCCTGCTCGACAACGCGTTCTTCGGCGCGCGTCGCGTGCTGGTATCGAGCGCGTCGAGCAAGACCGCGTACAGCACCGCGTACTGCCTGCGGCGCGAGAGCGACATCGAGCTGGTCGCGCTCACATCGAACCGACAGTTCGTCGAGCAGCTCGGCTGCTACTCGCGCGTGGTCGCATACGACCAGCCGCTGGAGGCCGACGTGCCCACGCTGTACCTGGACTTCTCCGGGGATCCGGCGCTGCGCGAGCGGGTGCACCAGCAGACTCAGCTGGTCTACGACTGCGCCGTGGGCTTCACCAAGGGCGGGATCGCCGCGCCGCGCGCGTTCAGCGAGCCGGCGCCGGTGTTCTTCTTCGTCTTCGATCAGATCAAGAAGCGCAGCGCCGAGTGGGGCCCACAGGAGCTCGCGCGCCGCATGGCCGAGGCCCAGCAGGCGTTTCTCGCAGACGCGCAGATCGAGGTCGTCGAGCACCAGGGCCTCGAGGCCGCGGCCGCGCTGATCGCCGAGCTCGCGCAGGGCCGCGTCGACCCGCACCTCGGGCATGTCCTGCTAGTCGCGCAATGAGGCGGCGATGCCGTCGAGGATGTCGTTCTCGCTGACCAGCAGCTCCTCGATCTGCAGCTCGCGCATCAGCGTCACCAACACCGCGGCACCGCCCACGATCACCTCCGCGCGCTTGGGCTCGACGAGCAACGCGCGCCGCTGCTCGACGTCCGCCTGCGCGAGCTTCTCGTAGGCCGCCTCGACATCCGCCCGCGCGAGCCAGGTGCGGTGCGTGTCCGCCGGCGAGTACGTCTTCAAGCCGCGGTGCAGGTAGGCGAGGGCGGTGATCGTGCCGGCCAGGCCGACCACCGTGTTTGCGCGTGCGACGTCGACCTTGTTGCGCACCTCGACCAGCAGCGCGCGCGCGTCCTTCGCGACCGCGTCCAGCTGCGCAGGTGTGGCCGGGTCGCTCTTCAGGTGGCGCTCGGCCATGCGCACGCAGCCCATGTTCACCGAGATCACCTGCTCGGGGTGCTCGCTGCCGAGCACGAACTCCGTCGAGCCACCGCCGATGTCGATCACCAGGTACGGCCCGGGCTCCTTCAGCCCATCGGTCGCGCCGCGAAACGACAGCTCGGCCTCTTCTTCGCCGCGGATCAGCTGCGGCCGATGTCCGAGCGCGCGCTCGGCGGCGTCGAAGAAGTCCTGGCTGTTCTTCGCGTCGCGCGCCGCGCTGGTGGCGGTGGCGCGCACGCGCTTCACGTCGTGCTGCTCGATCAGCGAGCGGTAGCCGGCGAGTACGTCGACCGTGCGTTGAATGGCGTCCGGGTGCAGTGTGCCGGCGACGTCGACGCCCTGGCCGAGCCGCGTGATGCGCATCTCGCGCGCCAGCTCGCGCCCGTCTGCACTCGTGATCAGGAGCCGCACCGAGTTGGTGCCGATGTCGATCGCAGCGACGTTCATCTCAACCCCCAATGTCGCGCTTGAGGCCGATCAGCGTGAACAGCTCCATCCGCGACGGTGCGTTGTCCAGGAACACGCCGTACAGCTTGCTGGTGGTGGTCCACGAGCCCGGCTTCTTCACGCCGCGGTAACACATGCAGAAGTGCTGGCACTGCATGACCACGGCCACGCCCTGCGGGTGCAGGTGCGCGTGCAGCGCCTCGGCGATCTGCGCGGTCAGCTTCTCCTGCACCTGCAGCCGCTTCGCGTACACGTCGACCACACGCGCGATCTTGCTCAGCCCCACCACGCGCCCGTTGGGGATGTACGCGACGTGCGCCTTGCCGACGAACGGCACCATGTGGTGCTCGCAGTGGCTCATCACCTCGATGTCGCTCACCAGCACCAGCTCGTCGTAGCCCTCCACCTCCTCGAACGTCTTGGCCAGGTAGTCCGCGGGGTCCAGTTGGTAGCCGCCGAAGTGCTCGTCCCAGGCGCGCACCACCCGCGCGGGCGTCTCCAGCAGGCCTTCTCGCTCAGGGTTCTCGCCCAGGTAGGCGAGCATGCCGCGCACGAGGTCCTGAGCCTGTGCGCGTGAGGCTTCCGTGCGGTCGAGGTTGATCGCGTCCGGGCGCGTCGAGTCGAGGGGCTTCTTGCGGTCCTTGTCCGTCATCGAGGCGCAGGATGGGCGCTCCCTCCGCTGGCCGCAACTCGCGCGTCCGCCGCGTATGCACGATACTTCGCGCGCATGAAGATCCTGGTGACGGGCGCGGACGGGTTCTTGGGCGGTCACCTCGTGCGCGGCCTCGAGCAGCAGCACGACGTGACCGGCGCCGTGTTCACACGGCCCGCGCGAGCGCGCGAAGTGCGTGTCGATCTGACCCGGGACGATCAGCTCGCGCGCTTGCCGCGCGACGTCGAGGTGGTGGTGCACGCGGCGGGCATGGTCGATGGCCACGCGAACTACCGCGCGATGTTCGCCGCCAACGTCACGTCCACGGATCGCCTCACGCACTGGGCGCACGCGCATTGCGTGCGGCACTTCGTGCACATCAGCAGCGTGGCGGTCTACGGCCCGCTCGCGCTCGGGGAAGCGCGCGGGGAAGACGCGCCGCGGCTCGGCTACGCGCTGGGGTTGCCGTACATGCGCACGAAGGCGCGCGCCGAGCGTGTGGTCGAGCAGAGTGGGGTCCCTTACACCCTGGTCCGGCCGCCCGCGGTGGTCGGGCTCGGAGACACCGTGATCTCGCGCGGCTTCTTCGATGCGCTGCGCGCCGGTGGCCTGCCGATGGTGCCGGGCGCCTCGCTCGAGCGCCGCGTCTCGCTCGTGACCGCGGATGGCTTGGTAGACGTGGTGCGACTGCTGTGCGAACGCGGCCCGCTCCAGCGCGCCCTGCACGCAGTGGATGTGGAGCTGCGCCTTGCCGAGCTGGCCGAGGTGTATGCGCGTGCGCTCGGACTCCCGCTCCGCTGCGTGCCCGCGTCCTGGCGCAGCGCGGTCCACGCCCGCAACGAGGTGGGGCTCGCGTGGCTGATCGCCAGTTCCCGTTTCGGGCAACACTACCTACGTGACCGGCTCGTTTCCGAGCTTGGCTACCAGCCCACCGTGCACCTGGATTCGGCGGTCGAGCAGGGACTTTCCAGTTTGCAAGGGGGGGGCCGGGGCTTATTCTAAAGCCGTTCAGCGTTTCGTTCGGTTACGGACACGATGCTCTCTGTCTCTGAGGCTCGGTACTTAGACAACGCAGCGCGAACAGATGCGGTCGTCGTTCTTGAAGTGACGCAGGGGCGGACCGTACGCCCTCCGGGCAGGGCCCCGTTCGGATGGCGAGTGTGATGGTGACTGAGTGCGTGGGAGCCGGAAGAGATAGAGCAACATGGGTCAGCGATTGTATGTGGGAAACCTGCCGTTCAGCGCGACGGCGGACGACATCCGTGCGGCATTCGAGAGCGTCGGCGAGGTCAGCGACGTCCACTTGGTCACCGACCGCGAGACGGGACGCGCTCGTGGCTTCGCGTTCGTGACCATGGGGACGGATGAGTCCGCACAGACGGCCATCCAGCAGCTCAACAACACCCTGCTCGGCGGTCGCCCGCTGCGCGTGAACGAGGCCGAGGATCGCCCGCGTGGCGGCGGTGGCGGCGGCTTCGGCGGCGGCGGTCGTGGCGGCTTCGGCGGCGGCGGCGGCGGGGGTCGCAGCTTCGGAGGCGGCGGTGGCGGCTTCGGCGGCGGAGGCGGCGGTGGTGGTCGCAGCTTCGGCGGCGGTGGTGGCAGTCGCGGTGGCTTCGGCGGCGGTGGCCCCGGCGGCGGCGGTGGTGGCTTCGGCGGTGGTGGCTTCGGCGGTGGCGGCCCCGGCGGCGGCGGCTTCGGCGGCGGGGGTCCTGGCGGCCCCGGCGGCGGTGGCGGCTTCGGCGGCGGCAAGAGCGAAGGTCGCGGCAACCGCCGCGGCGCCGATCGAAAGCGCGGCGGCTACGAAGGGGACGACTGAGCTCAGTCCCAGCCGAGCAGCGGGCACAACGCACGCAGCACGGCGAAGATCACGAACCCACTGATCACGTCGAGCCACAGCCCGACGCGGATCATCGCGCGCGCGCTCACCATGCCCGTGCCGTACGCGATCGCGTTCGGCCCGGTGGCCACGGGCAGCATGAAGCCGCAGCTCGCGCCGAGTCCCACCGCCAACGCGGGCGGGATCGGCGACACGTCCAGCTGCTGCGCGGCGCCGATCACCAGCGGCAAGAGCATGTTGGCAGCCGCGGTGTTCGAGCAGATCTCGGTCAGCACGATCGCGAGCGCGAGCGCTGCGGCGGTCAGCGACCACAGGCTGCTCACGTGCGTGACCGCGAGGAAGCCCTCACCGAGCACCTTCGCGAGCCCGGTCTCGAACATCGCCTCGCCGAGCGCGATGCCTCCGCCGAAGAGCAACACCAAACCCCACTCGATCTTCACCGCGTCGGCCCACGTCAGCACGCGCTCGCCGCCTCGCGTCGCCGGCACCATGAACAACAGCGAGCTGGCCGCGATCGCGACCGCACCGGGCTCGAGCCGCGCCGCGAGCTCGGACTCCACACCCATCAGCGCCAGCGCGTCGGGCACGATCCAGCCCACGATCGCGAGCGCGAAGCTCAGTGCGGTGACCTTCTCCGCGCGCGACCAGGGCCGCGCGTCGCGCTCCACCACGCCGAGCGCATGCGCGCCTGCCGGCAGCTGCCACGCGATCAGTGCGTAGGCACAGCCAGTGAGCAGCAACGCCGCGGGCAAGCCGACCTTCATCCAGTCGAGGAACGAGAGATGGATGCCGGCGCCGTGCAGGATGCGCGCGGTGATCGCGTTGGGCGGTGTGCCGACCAGCGTGGCCAGCCCGCCGGTGGTGCTGGCGTGCGCGAGCATCATCACGCTGCCGCCGCCGAACGTGCCGCCTGCACCCGCGAGCATGCCCATCAGCACCGGCAACAGGATCGCGGTGGTGCCCGTGTTCGACATCCACATCGAGAGCGACATCGCGCTCAGGCCCACCGCCCAGCGCATGCGCGCGGGGCGTCCGGCCACCCACGGTAAGGTCGCGATAGCCGCCGCGAGCCTGCGGTCGAGCCCGTGTCGCTGCATGGCGCGGCCGACGAAGAAGCTCCCGACGAACAAGAACAAGATCGGATCGGAGAAGGATGCGAACGCCTTCTTTGCGGGCGACACACCCGTCATCACCAGCAGCGGGCCCAGCGCCAGCGCGCTCACCGGCAGCGGCACCACCTCCGTCACCCACGCGATCAACACCGCGCCGGCGATCGCCGCCAGACGATGTGCAGACGGGGACAGCGGAAGCGGCGCGAGCCAGAGCGCGAGGAACACGGCCGGTGCGCCGATCGCGCCGCACCAGCTCAGCCAACGGCTCGAGGACGCCTCTTCGGACTCTGCGGCGGCATCGCTAGATTCCAGGGCGATCGAAGTTCCGTCAGGATGCATCGCGTCTCGCGGGGTAGGTGTTCATTTTCGTCCCTCCTACGCTGGCGTCCGACCAAAGTCTTCCCTCTGCCGGGCAAAGCCCTGCCATGACTGCTTGACCGTTCACGCCATTCGCGCGAAACAGGCAAGCGCTCCTACGATCGGTGCATTCCGACTGGTGAGCACGATGCAGGCGGGTGCGGCCGACTCGGTCGCTTTGGGGGGAGACGAGTGGAGCAGCTTCCGATCTATGCTTTGGGAACGGGCGTCTTCGCGCTCGTGGTCGCACTGGGCTTTTACTTTCGCGTGAAGAGCTTGCCCGAGGGCAACGCGGACATGCAGCGCATCGCGCGCTACATCCGCGAGGGCGCGATGGCCTTCCTGACCCGCGAATACAAGGTGCTCGGCATCTATTCGGTGGTGGTCTCGATCGCGCTGTTCGTGATGTTCAAGGACCTCGGCGTGATCTCGGCGGGCTCGTTCATCGCCGGCGCGTTCCTCTCCCTGCTCGCGGGCTTCTTCGGCATGAAGGCGGCCACCTACTGCAACGTGCGAACCACTGAAGCCGCGCGTGCGCACGGCAAGGCGCGCGCGCTGGTGACCGCGCTCGATGGCGGCTCGGTGATGGGCCTGTGCGTCGCGGGGCTCGGGCTGATCGGCATCGGCGCGCTGTACTTCTTGTTCGGCAAGGAGGCCGTGTTCTCGGACGAGGGCGACATGCACGTGCTCGCGATCGTGCTCCACTCGTTCGCGGTGGGCGCCTCGTCGATCGCGCTGTTCGCGCGCATCGGCGGCGGCATCTACACCAAGGCCGCGGACGTGGGCGCCGACATCGTGGGCAAGGTCGAGGCGAACATCCCGGAGGACGATCCCCGCAACCCGGGCGTGATCGCGGACAACGTCGGTGACAACGTCGGCGACATCGCGGGCATGGGCGCGGACATCTACGAGTCGTACATCGCGGCCATGGTCGCCACGGCGGCGCTCGGTCTGACGGTCGACGTCGACGTGCTGCGCGAGGCGCTGGTGCCAGGCATCGAGAGCGGCGCCACGGTGCGCTTCATCGCCGTCGGCTTGCCGGTGATGCTCTCCACGATCGGCCTCGCGGTGTCGTTGGTCGGCATCTTCGTCACGCGCTCACTCAGTGCGCTCCCGCCCGCCACGGTGCTGCGCCTGGCGCTGATCCTGCCGCCGTTCCTGGTCACCGGCGCATCGCTCCTGGTGCTGCCGCAGTTCGGCATCGCCACCAATGCCGTGTGGACGCTCGGGGCGGGCGCGCTCGGCGGCGCCATCATCGGGCTGGTCACCGACTACTACACGTCGATGGGTCCGGTGCGCGCGATCGCGAACGCCTCGTTCACCGGTCCGGGCACGAACGTGATCCGCGGCCTCGCCGTGGGCATGGAGAGCGTCGCGATCCCGCTGCTGACGCTGGTGATCGTCGGCTGGGCCTCGAACTACTGGCTCGGCCTGTACGGCATCGCGCTCGCCGCGGTGGGCATGCTCGCCGGCACCGCGATCGTGATGACGGTCGATGCCTACGGCCCGATCGCGGACAACGGCGGCGGCATCTCCGAGATGGCCGGCCTCGGCCCGGACGTGCGTGCGATCACGGACGAGCTCGACGCGGTGGGCAACACCACGGCGGCGGTCGGCAAGGGCTTCGCGATCGGCTCGGCCGTGCTGACCGTGGTCGCGCTGTTCGCGGCCTTCAACGAGGAAGCGGGCATCGAGAACCTGGTGCTCAACGACGCCGACGTGCTGCTCGGGCTGATGCTCGGCTCGATCCTGCCCTGCCTCGTGGGCGCCGCGACGATGACCGCGGTCGGCAACGCGGCGGGCGCGATCGTCGAGGAGATTCGACGTCAGTTCCGCGAGATCCCGGGCCTGCTCGAGGGCAAGGAAGGCGTGGAGCCGCAGCCGGCCGTGATCGTGGACATCGCCACCGCGGCGGCGATCAAGGAGATGCTGTACCCCGGCCTGGTCGCGATCCTGTCGCCGGTGCTGATCGGCTTCGTGCTCGGCCCGAAGGTGCTCGCGGGCGCGCTCGCTGGCGCCCTGGCGGTCGGCGCGACGCTCTCGCTGCTGATGGCCAACGCCGGCGGCGCCTGGGACAACGCGAAGAAGTTCATCGAGAAGGGCGGCCTGCCCGGCCACAAGAAGGGCAGCGACGTGCACAAGGCTGCCGTCGTGGGCGACACCGTCGGCGACCCGTTCAAGGACACCTCGGGCCCCGGCGTGTCGATCCTGATCAAGGTCATGGGCGTCGTCAGCCTGCTGATCGCCCCGCTGCTGCGCTGAGCGCGTGGCTCAGGCGATCGCGCCGCCGTCGACGGTCAGCGTGGCGCCGGTGATGTACTGCGCCGCGGCGCTGGCCAGGAACGCGACCGCGTGGGCGATGTCGGCACCGGTGCCGTAGCGGCCGAGCGCGGTCAGCTGCGTGAGCGTGGCGGCGACCGGACCGTGCTCGGGGTTCATGTCGGTGTCGATCGATCCCGGCTGGACCAGGTTGACGGTCACCTCGCGCGAGCCGAGCTCGCGGGCCAGGCCCTTGGTGAACGCGGTCAGCGCGGACTTCGACAGCGCGTAGACGGCGAGCCCCGGCGCCGGAACGCGCTCCGCGAAGAAGCTGCCGATCGAGATGATGCGACCGCCCTTGCGCAGGTGTGGGATCGCCGCCTGGCTCGCGAGCACGGCCGCGCGCACGTTGACGTTCAGGGTGGCGTCGATGTCCGCGAGCGACAGCTGCTCGAGCGGCTTCATGCGCAAGATGCCCGCGTTGTTGACGAGGATGTCGAGCCCGCCGAGCTTGTCCACCGTTTGCTCCACCGAGCCGCGCACGGCCGCGGCGTCCGCGCTGTCTGCGCGCAGCGCGATCGCGCGTCGCCCTTGCTCCTCGATCGAGCGCACCAGCTCGCTGGCGCGCTGCTCCGAGCTCTCGTACGTGATCGCGACGTCCGCGCCTTGCGCGGCCAGCTGCTTCGCGATCGCTGCGCCGATGCCTCTGCTCGCGCCCGTAATCAGGGCGCGCTTGCCGTTGAGCGTCATGACTTCCTCCGTGGTTTACGTGGTCTCGCGAGACTTCGGCCGTGCCTCAGGGGCGGCCGAACACCAGGGCCGCGTTGGCGCCCCCGAAGGCAAACGAATTGGACAGCGCGTGACGGATGCGGCGCGACTTGGCGACCAACGGCACCAGGTCGAGCTCCACGTCACACGGCTCGTGCAGGTTGAGCGTCGGCGGCGCGACCTGATCGCGCAGCGCCAGGATCGAGAAGATCGCCTCGACCGCGCCGGCTGCACCGAGCAGGTGGCCGATGGCCGACTTGGTCGAGGACATCGAGAGCGTGGCCGCGGCGGCGCCGCACAGCTCGCGCACGGCGCGCGCCTCGATCGGATCGCCGACCGGCGTGGAGGTGGCGTGCGCGTTGACGTAATCGAGCTTGCTGACGTCGATGCGGGCGCGTGCGAGCGCGCTCTTCATCGCGCGCAGGGCGCCGCGTCCATCGGGGGCCGGCGCGGTGATGTGATGCGCGTCACCCGACATGCCGTAGCCGAGCAGCTCCGCGTGAATGGTCGCGCCGCGGCGCAGCGCGTGCTCGCGCTCCTCCAGCACCACGATGCCCGCGCCCTCGCCCAGCACGAAGCCATCGCGCGCGCGGTCCCACGGCCGCGAAGCCTGCTCGGGTGCGTCGTTGAAGCCGGTCGACAGCGCCTGCAGGATCGCGAAGCCCGCCAGCGTCAGCCGCGACAGCGCCGCCTCGCTGCCGCCCGCGATCATCACGTCCGCGTCGTCGAGCGCGATCATGCGCGCGGCGTCTCCGATCGCGTGTGTGCCGGTGGAGCAGGCGGTGGCGACGGCGTGGTTGGGCCCCTGCAAGCCGTGGCGGATCGCGACCACGCCGGAGGCCTCGTTCACGATCGCGGTCGGGATGAAGAACGGTGACACGCGACGCGGGCCACGCTCGCGCAGCGCGATCGCGTTGTCGGCGATGCTGTCGAGGCCGCCGATGCCGGAGCCGATCATCACGCCCGTGCGCTCGCGCGCGAGCTCGTCCTGCGGTTGCCAGCCGGCGTCGTCGAGCGCTTGCTGCGTGGCAGCCAGTGCATAGAGCTGAAATTCGCTCAGCCGCCGCCGCTCCTTGGCGGATGCAATCGCATCGAGGTCGAGGCCACCCGCCTGCGCGGCATCGCGCGGGACCTG
>DASUME010000377.1:0-20560 GCA_036277895.1 Polyangiales bacterium | reverse complement strand
CCCGACGGGGGCGAATCCGTCGGGCCGAAGGGCGCTCGGGCAGGCGGGCTCGAGCGCAGGAAGTCTGAGATGGGGCTACTCGAAGTCGAGCTCCTCGGGGTCGCGCTCCTCGAACTCCGACGTGTTCATGCGTAGCTCCGCGTCCTTCCAGAGGTCGTCGATCGACCAGCCCAGCTTTTGATCCGGCCGGATCTCCTCGCGTTGGAACTCGTCGAAGCTGCGGTAGCTCTTTGGTGCGCCCATTGGTCCGATCCCCCGGTTCAACGCTCTCTAGGCTCGTGCGCGGAGAAACCGCGCAGCTCGACAGAGCACGTTGTCCTACATCTACGCAGACGCTACCACCGAGACGATCGCGGACCAAAAAAGCGTGCAGCGCTTTCCGTGCAGCGGCGCGGGCCCGCGCGCGGGCCGCGCGATGTTGGCGCGCGCGTCCGCCGTATGCGAAGGTCGCCGCATTCTCATGCTCGGGCGGCGCATGCAGGCCGCGCGAGCGAATGTGGAGCGGCCCCCCATGGCCAGCGTCGTAGCGATCACGAACCAAAAAGGCGGCGTCGGCAAGACCACGACTGCCGTCAACCTCGCGGCCAGCCTGGCCGTGGCCGAGCAGCGCGTGCTGTTGCTCGACATGGATGCACAGGGCAATGCGACCAGCGGCGTGGGCGTCTCGCCGCGTCAGCAGCAGCTCGGCACCTACGACGTCATGGTTGGCCGCGCGCACATCCGCGAGGCCGCCAAGCAGACCGACCTGCCCTACTTGTCGATCCTGCCCTCGAGCACGGATCTGTCGGCGGTGGAGATCGAGTTCGTCGACCTCGAAGATCGCGCGGTGCGCCTCAAGAACGCGATCGAGGCGGTGCGCGATGACTACGACTTCGTGCTGATCGACTGTCCGCCGTCGCTCGGCTTGCTCACGATCAACGCGCTGACGGCGTCGCACAGCGTGCTGGTGCCGATGCAGTGTGAGTACTACGCGCTCGAGGGCATCAGCCACTTGATGAACACGATCGAGCGCGTGCGCGTGAGCCTGAACCCGAGCCTGTACGTGCATGGCGTGCTGCTGACCATGTACGACCCGCGCAGCAACCTCGCGAACCAGGTGGCCGGCGAGCTGCGCGAGCACTTCCACGTCTACGAGACGGTGATTCCGCGCAACATCCGGCTGGCGGAAGCTCCTTCCCACGGCAAGCCCGTGATCCTCTACGATGCGGGCTCGAAGGGCTCGCAGGGGTACTTGAATCTCGCGAGAGAGATCCTCGATCGCTTGCCCGAGGCCGCGCAGTAAATAAGGGAGCTATGCAGCAGGATCCAGCGAAACGGCGAGCACTCGGGCGAGGCCTCGATTCGCTCCTTCCGGGCGCACCCGCGCGCCCGGCCCAGGCGCCTGCCACGCCGCCGCCCTTGCCGCAGCCGCTGCCGCGCGTGGACACGTCGGCACGGATCGAGGAGCTGCACCCGAGCGCGGGCCAGCCGCGCCATGTGTTCGACGACGAGAAGCTGGAGGAGCTGGCGCAGTCGATCCGCGAGCTCGGCGTGCTGGAGCCGATCCTGGTGCGCAAGCGCGCGGCCGGCGGCTTCGACATCATCGCCGGCGAGCGGCGCTGGCGTGCATCGCAGAAGGCCGGGCTGTTCGAGGTCCCGATCGTGGTGCGCGAGCTGTCGGACGCGCAGGCGTTCGAGGCCGCCCTGGTCGAGAACATCCAGCGCGCCGATCTGAACCCGATCGAAACGGCGCGCGCGTTCCAGCGCCTGATCGACGACCACAAGCACACGCAGGAGACGGTCGCCTCGCGCGTGGGCAAGGATCGCTCGACGGTCGCCAACGCGCTGCGCCTGCTCAAGCTGCCGAGCGCCGTGCTCGACCTGATCGAGACCGGGCAGCTCAGCGAAGGTCACGGGCGCGCGCTGCTGGCCGCCAACGACCCGAACCAGATGCTCAAGCTCGCGCGCAGCGCCGTCGAGAAGGGCTGGAGCGTGCGCGAGACCGAGCGCGCGGCCAAGTTCGTCGGCGAGCTGCAGAAGGGCGCCAAGGAAAAGCCGGCCGGCAAGACCGCCAACGTGCGCGACCTGGAGACGCGCCTGGCCAAGGCGCTGGGCAGCAAGGTCCAGGTCGCCGACCGCAACGGCAAGGGCAACATCCAGGTGCATTTCACGAGTTACGACGAGCTGGATCGCCTGCTCGAGAAGTTCATGAGCTGATGACTGCGCAGATCCTCGATGGGAAGCGAATCGCGGAAGCGGTGCGCAGTGAAGTGCAGGTCCGCGCCGCGGCGTTCGAACAGCGTGCGGGCCGCAAGGCCGGCCTCGAGGTGGTGCTGGTCGGCGACGACCCTGCCTCGCACACCTACGTGGCGAGCAAGGAGAGGCAGAGCGCGGAGAGCGGGCTGCGCGGCGCCGTACATCGGCTGCCCGCGGACGTGTCCCAGGCCGCCTTGCTGGCGAAGGTGGGCGAGCTGAATGCGGACGCCACGGTGGACGGCATCCTGGTGCAGCTGCCCCTGCCTCGACACCTGCGCGCGGACGAGGTGGTCAACGCGATCGATCCCGGCAAGGACGTCGATGGTCTGCATCCGTACAACGCGGGCCTGCTGATCAGCGGTGGACGTGGGCCTCGCCCGTGCACGCCGATCGGCTGCATGCGCATGCTGGAGGAGACCGGCGTGTCGCTCGCGGGCAAGCGTGCGATCGTGATCGGGCGGAGCAACCTGGTGGGCAAGCCGCTCGCGATGTTGCTGCTCGAGCAGAACTGCACGGTCACGATGGCGCACAGCAAGACGCGCGACATCGACCAGCGCATCTACGACAGCGACATCGTGCTGGCGGCGCTCGGCAAGCCCGAGTTCGTGCGCGGCGAGTGGATCCGCGAGGGCGCGATCGTGATCGACGTGGGCATCAACCGCATCGACACCAGCGAGAGCGAGCGCGCGGCCGGAGCGAAGGCGACCCGGATCGTAGGCGACGTGCAGTTCGCCACCGCCAAGGAACGCGCGAGCTGGATCACACCCGTGCCGGGCGGCGTGGGGTTGATGACGGTGGCCATGCTGCTGCGCAACACCCTGGACGCTGCGGAGCATCACCTCTCGCGGTGATCGCGCGTCGCGGGGTGGTTCGCGTCTGCTAGAGCTAGCTCTGAACCCGCAAGGAGCTTCGGATGCTCTGCCACCAGCACCCAGCCGATCCTGCGCACGCTGCCTGCCAGCGTTGCCAGCGCGGACTGTGCCGCAGTTGTACCAAGCTGTTCCTGCAGCGCCTGTGCACACACTGCATCGAGCAGAGCGCGAGCCGTCGCCGGGTGGAGGCGCGGCGCACGCTGTGGCTGGCGTTGCCGGTGTTCGCGCTGGCGGCGTGGGGCACGGCAAGCGGGCTGCCGCTCGCTCCGCGCCTCAGGCTGTACGTCGCGTCGCTGGCGGGCATGGTGGCACTCGGAGTCTGGTTCGGGCTGCGCCGCTGGCGTCGCGCCCCGGCGCTGGGCAGCGGCTTCGCGAGCCTGCCCGAGGGCGAGACCCTGTTCGAGCGCGCGCTCAAGCCTGCGCTGGCGGGGATCGTGTTCTGGCCCTGGCTGCTGATCGAGACGCTGCGCGACATGCAGCTCGCCGGTCGGCTGCGCGCGTTCGTGCCGGCAGAAAATCGCGCGCGCTCGTTCGGCTTCGGCGAGGCGAGCCTGGCGATCGCGAGCGTGGCCGCGGCGTTCACGCTCGGCACGAGCGGGCTGACGCTGGACAATCCGGCCGACGCGCCCCGCGCGCACGTGGGCTCGCTGGGTTCGCAGGCGAGCGCGCCTGTCGCCCGCGCCGTCGAAGCGGCCGTGCCCGAAGCGGAGCCCATCGTGCCGTCGGTGCCCGCGCTTCCCGTCGTCGAAGAGCCGAAGGTGCACGAGGAGCCGCGCGGCCATCGTCGCAAGCGCGAGCTCGAGGTGGCTGCTGCGGAAGAGCAGCCCGCGGTCGAAGAGCCCCCGGCGCCAGAGCCCGTGGCCGAACCGGAGCCCGAGGCTACGCCGCAACAGGAGCCGGTGCGGCTCGACCGCCGCTACGTGCCGGGGAGCGAGATGGCCAAGCAGGCGCTGTCCGGCAAGAACGGCCCGGAGGGCTACGTCACCTCGTCGGGACGCGTGGTGATCAAGGCGCCGCCGCCGTCCCCGTGACTACGCGGTGACGGGCTGCTCGACGGGCTTCTTCTTCTTGTCGCCGCCCTCGAGCAGCAACAAGCCCACGCCGACGGCGATCCAGATGTCCGCCACGTTGAAGACCGGGTAGTTGAACAGCTGCGGATCGACCTGGAGGAAGTCGACCACGAAGCCATGGCGAATGCGGTCGGCGAGGTTGCCGATCGCCCCCGACAAGATCAGCGGCACTGCGATCGCGAACAGCCTGCCGCCGCTGCCGCGCACGAACATCACGCTGAGCACGATCGCCGCGCCGATCGACGCCACCCCGAACACCAGCGCGCGCGCCCAGCCCGGCGCCGAGCGCAGCATGCTGAAGGCCGCCCCGCAGTTCTCGGCGTAGTTGAGGCGCAGCACACCTTCGATGAACGGCTTGGGCGGCGTGGGCAGGCGCTGGAACGAGCGCAGGCCCTGCGCGTCCGGCTCGCACACCGGTCCCGCGGCGGCGTTCGTGCGCGAGAGGTTGTCGAGGGCCCACTCCTTGGTCCCGAGATCAGCGGCCGTGTAGAGCACCAGCGACACGATCATGATCAACAACGCGCGCGCATCGCGTCGCGGACGCTCTTCCAGGGTGGCCATGGCCGCTGCCATATCGCTTCCCACCTGTTACCGCAAGGTTCGCGGCCGCTCGCACCTACACGGCCCGACCCGGCACCGCCTCTTGCGACGGCACGGGCCGACGCAGCCCGTCGATCAACAGCAGCACCACGCCGATCGTGATCGCGACGTCGGCCACGTTGAAGGTGGGGTACTCGAACAGCCGCGGGTCGACCTGGATGAAGTCGACGACGAACCCGTGCCGCACGCGGTCACACAGGTTGCCGATCGCACCGGACAGGATCATCGGCACCGAGATCGCAAACAGCGATCCCCCCGCGCCGCGCACGAACATCGACACCAGCACGATCGACGCGCCGATGCCCGCCGCGCCGAACACCAGCGCGCGCAGCCAGCCCGGCGCCGCGCGCAGCATGCCGAACGCGGCGCCGCAGTTCTCCGCGTAGTGCAGATCGATCACGCCCTTGATCAGCGCCTGCGGGGGCCCTGGCAGGCGCTGGATCTCGAGGTAGCCCTGCTCGTCCGCCTCGCACACCGGCGGCTTGTGAGCCGTGCGCTCGTGCGACAGGTGATCGAGCGCCCACTGCTTGCTGCCCAGATCCGCGGCCGTGTACACGAGCAGGCAAGCGAGCATGCCCAGCAGCGCCCCCTTGCGGCGACGCATCAGTTCTCGCGCTTGATGATGTGGAAGCCGAAGCCGGTCTCCACCACGCCGCTGATGCCGCCCGGTGCGAGCGAGAACACCTGGTTGTCGAACTCCGGCACCATGCGTCCCTTCGGGAACGTGCCCAGCTTGCCGCCCTGGCCCTTGCCCGAGGGATCCTCGGTGAACTCGTTGGCCGTGGCGGTCCAGTCCGCGCCGCCCCTCAGCTTCTTCACGATCCGCTCGGCCAGCTGGCGCGCCTCGTCCTTGCTGCGCGTGACGTCCGGCGTGGTGCGCAGCGCGCCCGCGTAGCGGATCAAGATGTGCGACGCGGTCGCCGTCTCCACCGCCGGCTGCGCCGCCTGGCGCGCGTTCGGGTCGGCCTGCACCTTGGCATGCACGTTGTCGTTCGGGATCCCACGCACGGGCTCGCGCTTGACCTGCGAAGGCTCCGGCTCGCTCACGGTCTCCTGGGCGGTGAAGGTCTGGCAACCAGCCAGCGCGGCACAAACGACAAAAGCCGCGCTAAATCCGAGTTTTCGCATGGCTGGTCCCATACCAATTCGCCCGCGCCGGGGCAAGTCACTGCCCCTCCCCCTGCCCCTGCCCCTGCCCCTGCCCCTGCCCGCTCTGTCTGCGCCGCGGATCGGAGAGAGCGGGCAAGGGCAGGGGCAGGGGCAGGGGTTAGAAGAATGCCGTCGTTGTCGACGCGGGGTGCTCGAGGGCATCGGTGACCAGCTGAAGGGCGCGCTCGGTGTCGTCGCGGGTGGCGGCGCCGCCGAAGCACAGGCGTACCGCCTCGGGGGCCTCGCCGGGGCCGACCGAGAAGGCGTCGCTGACGGCGACGTGCACCTCGTGCGCGCGCAGGTGGGAGGCGAACGACGCGCGCGTCCAGGGCGCGGGCAGCGAGAGCCAGAGGTGGAACGCCTCCGGGTGGGTCTGGTGCGGCACCCCGCGCAGGTACTTTCGCGCCAGGTTCTGGCGTGCGATCGACTCCGCGCGCACCGCGAGCAGCATCGCCTCTGCGGTGCCGTCTTGCACCCAGCGTGTGGCGAGCGCCACGGTCAGCGGCGACGCCATCACGCTCAGTGCACGCAGCGACGTCGACAGGCGCAACGAGCGGCGCTCGTCCGGCGCGACCATGTACGAGACGCGCAGGCCCGCGCCGAGGAACTTCGCGAAGCCGGTCAGGTAGAACGTGAGCTCGGGCGCGAGCTCGAAGAACGACGGCGGTGCGCTCTCGGGCAGCACGCCGTACGCGTCGTCTTCGATGATCGGCATGCCCTGCTGGCGCGCGATCTTGATCAGCGCGTCGCGCCGCTCCGCCGAGACCGTCAGCGTGGTCGGGTTGAGTAAGATCGGATTGGTGTACAGCGCCTTGGGATGGTGCTCCAGGATCGCTCGCTTCACCGCTTCGGGATCGGGCCCTTCCGCATCGAGCGGAACTCCGATCAGACGCAGGCCGAGCTGGGCGGCCGCCGCGCGCAGTCCCGGATAAGTAAGACTCTCGCACAGGATCGCGTCACCCGGCTTGGCGAGCAGACCGAGCACGGCGAGCAGCGCGGTCTGTGCACCCGGACAGACGAGCACACGCTCGGCCGCCACGGCGATGCCGCGCCTCAGCAGCCAGCTCGCGCCCGCGGCGCGCGCGTCGTCCGAGCCCCCGAACTCCTGGTAGCGGAGCAGCGCGCGCAGGTCGCCATCGAGTGCGTACAGGCCGCGCGACATGCGCTCTTCCAGCACCTGATCCTCGGGCTCCGGCGGCAGGTTCATGGTCATGTCGACGCGACCCACGGACGCGCGCGCGGAGGGCTTACGCGGGCGACAGATGAACGTGCCTTGCCCGACGCGTGAATAGATCAACCCGCGCCGCTGCGCCTCCGAGTAGGCGCGCGAGACGGTCGCGTAGTTGAGGTCGAGCACGCGTGCGAGCTCACGCTGCGGCGGCAGACGGTCCGTCAGACTCAGGCGTCCTTCGCGGATGTCATCCTCGATCGCCTCGACGATCGCGAGGTAGATCGGCTTGCGCTTCTGTTCCGAACTGGCGCGGCGGATGTCGGGGCGCCACACGCCCGGTTGCGACTTTCTCACGCGGGCCTCGCATGAATTGATTGGTGCACGATGAAAGTGTTCGCGTCGTAAGTCAATGACGAGACAGGCCTAAACCCCGGTGCATGCAATCAACCATTTAGCATTTTACATGGCGGCAACATCGCAATTGCTAGTTGATTGGTCGAGCCCATTCCGAACTGCTTTTCCGCGCCGAAGCGGCGCTCGAGCGAGAGACAAGGAGCACGACCATGCCCGCAGTGAACAAGCCCGCACACGCCAAAGGCGATTTCTTCGTCGACTACGAGGAGAAGGTATTCGAAGACGTCAAGGCCAAGCCCGGCGAGAAGGCGCTGGTGACGTTCCACACCGTCGCCTTCGAAGGTTCGATCGGTCTGGTGAACCTGCTGCAAGCGACGCGCTTGTTGCGCAAAGGCTTCGAGACGTCGGTGCTGCTGTACGGACCGGGCGTCACGCTCGGCGTGCAGCGTGGCTTCCCCAAGCTCGGCGACGAGGCGTTCCCCGGTCACCTGGCGATCAATGGACAGCTCACCAAGTTCATGAGCGAGGGCGGCAAGGTGTTCGCATGCCGCTTCGCGCTGCAAGCGCTGTACGGCCACGGTGAGCCCTCGTTGATCGAAGGCGTGCGCCCGATCAACCCGCTCGACGTGCTGGATCTGATCCTGCTCCACCGCCGCGACAACGCGTTCATCCTCAACACCTGGACACTCTGAGTCCACGCGCCCTGGAGGTCGGTATGAGTAAGATGTCCAGTCTGGCCACGCGTCAGCTGCTGACCGAGCTGCAGTCCACGGGTGTGCGGCTGCGCGATCACGGCGCGGGCGTGCCCACGCGGCGCGGCGGTGCCGGACCGTCCGACCACAAGGCGCTCACGATCAACGGTCGCACCGTGATGTTGCCGGTGCTGAACCAGGGTGCGCTCGACTCGCCGTATGCAGCCGTGCGCGACCCGAACGGGCAACCCTGGCTGGAGCACAACGGCGAGCGCATCGCCTCGCTGTCGTTCCCGGGGCGGCCCAAGTTCTACGACCTCGAGACCGCAGACGGCGTTCCGTACTGGAAGATCGCCACGCTGCACTCGACGGACGTGCTCGCCACGACCGTGCTGCAGGAGTGCATCCGCTTCAACAACCGGCGCAAGTCGTGCCAGTTCTGCAGCATCGGCCAGTCGCTCGCGGCCGGCCGCACGATCGCGCACAAGACGCCCGCGCAGCTGGCCGAGGTCGCGAAGGCCGCGGTCGAGCTCGACGGCGTGAAGCACATGGTGATGACCACCGGCACGCCCAACCTCACCGACCGCGGCGCCGCCGTGCTCTGCGACAGCGCGCGCGCGATCAAGGCCGCGGCGGCCCTGCCGATCCAGGGCCAGTGCGAGCCGCCCGACGACGACGCCTGGTTCACGCGCATGCGCGACGCCGGCATCGAGAGCCTGGGCATGCACCTGGAGGTGCTGACCCCGGAGCTGCGCGCGCGCTTGATGCCGGGCAAGGCCAGCGTCTCGCTCGAGCGCTACATGGACGCCTTTGCGGCGGCCGTGGACGTGTTCGGGCGCGGACAGGTCAGTACCTACGTGCTCGCCGGTCTCGGCGACAGCGTACAGACCATCCTCACGACGAGCGAGCGGTTGATCGAGCTCGGCGTGTATCCGTTCGTGGTGCCCTTCGTGCCGATCGGGGGCACCCCGCTCGAAGATCACCCTGCACCCTCCTCCGAGTTCATGCGTGCGGTGCTGGAGCCGCTCGGGGGCATGCTGCGCTCGGGCAAGCTGTTCGCACACGAGATCAAGGCGGGCTGCGGGCGCTGCGGCGCGTGCTCCTCGCTGTCGAGCTACGAGACCGACGCATGACCGAGCTGCACGCGCTCGTTCAGCTGCTGCGCGAGAGCAAGGGCTTCGCCCACAAGCGCGACATCGCCCCGCTGCTCGCCCGCATCGCCACGCCCGGCAATGGCGACGACACGGCGGTGCTCGACGACGGCGACGGCAAGCTGCTGTTCGCGATCGAGGGCTTCATGAACGAGCTCGTGCGCGACGACCCGTGGTTCGCCGGCTACTGCGGGGTCATGGTCAACGTCAGCGACATCTATGCGATGGGCGGCAGGCCGCTCGCCGTGGTGGATGCACTCTGGAGCGCGGGCGACGAACGCGCTGCCGAGGTGCTGGCCGGCATGCGCGAGGCTTCCCGCAAGTACGGCGTGCCGATCGTCGGCGGCCACACCAACACGCGCAACGACCGCGAGCAGCTGGCGGTCGCGATCATGGGCCGCGCCACCAAGCTGCTGAGTAGCTTCGCGGCGCAGCCGGGAGACCGCCTGCTCGCGGTCTACGACCTGCGCGGTCGCTACCGCGAGCCCAACGCGTACTGGGACGCGAGCACCGGTGCGCCCGGGGAGAGGTTGCGCGCAGACCTGGAGTTGTTGCCCCAGCTCGCCGAAGACGGGCTGTGCTTGGCGGGCAAAGACATAAGCATGGGCGGCTTGCTCGGCACCACGCTGATGCTGCTGGAGTGCGCACGCGTCGGAGCGCAGATCGAGCTCGACGCGATCGCCCCCCCCGCGGGCGTGCCCCTCGCGCGCTGGCTGCTCAGCTTCCCGAGTTATGGCTTCCTGCTCGCCGTAGACGAGGCGAACGTCACGTCCGTGCAAGCGCGCTTCACGTCACGCGAGCTGTCGTGCGTCGAGATCGGACGCTGCACGGTCGATCGCCGGCTGTTGCTGCATCGACGCGACGAGCGCGCCGAGCTCTGGAACCTCGAGGCCGAGCCCTTCATCGGGGCATAGCTACCCAGTCAAATACCGGCTTCCAGGCGCTGCTTCGTGAAGTCGGTGTCGGAGACGGCGTCATCGGTCCTCAGCTCGACCGTCTCGAGCACCGTCTCACTCTTGACCTTACCGTCTTCCACACTACGGACGACGAGCTTCTTGGGCGTCCACTGACCTCCGACCTGGAGGAAGTCCGAGCCCTCCATGTACTTGGTGACCTTGGAGCCAGCGAGCGGTGCACGGAGCCGCACCATGGTCAGCTTCGCTTTGCTGATCCAGGCCTGCACCTCGGAGTAGCCGGTCTCCGCTTGCTGCGCGGAGTCTCTGTAGGTGCCTGCGATGACCCAGCAGTCCTCGCCGTTCACGAGCTCGGACTCCTTGACCAACTTCAGGTTCAGCGCGCTGGGGTCGGCCTGCGACAGGTCGGAGAACGAGAGGTCCGAGCCGAGAAACGAGGTCGACATTTGCCCGCCGGCGATGCGGCTCGAGCGCTTGAGGTTCGCGAGGTAAATCCAGCGCTCCGCGGGCAACTTTCCGCCGGGATACTCGATGCTGACGAAGCCCGTTCCACGCGACTCCGAGGGCGCCTCGACCCACATGATCGCGCGCCGGGCCGCGCCGTCGCCCTTGTAGCGCACGCGCAACACGCGCTCCTTCTTCTCGCCACCGGTCGGCTGCACGGTGAGCTTCAGCTTGCCCACGCGCGGCGCCCCGAAGCCTCCGGTGCGAAACACCTCCTTCATGATCAACGCCGGGTCGCGCTCACTCGCGGCGACACCCGCCGGCAGAGCGTGTGCGCTCTCGCTCGCTACCAACGAGGCGCCTAGCGAGAGCGCGAACAAGGAAGAAAGAACTCTCTTACGGAGCATCGAAATCAACTCCCTGCACAGTGACGAATGGATGACTCGCGTATCGACGCGAAGCAGCCGCTTCGTCTGCAATGTGCTTCTGACAGAATCTCAGTATAGGTGCTAGACGTACAGCGCTGCAGGAGTCATATGCTCGCTATCGTTTCCTGAAGCTCATCAGCGCGCGAGTTGAGGATCCGCTCTCGCGCACGCTCCTCGAACGCGCTGGCTCACGTGGCGCTCGCACGCGCGAGATGCCTCGCCGTGCGATCTCGGCTCGTGCGCAGTGACCGGAGCTCTGTCCCGCACGTACGTGGCCGAAGTGCGTGGTCTGTCCGCGCGCGAGCAAGATGCGGAGGCTCTCATGATCGAACTGCGCGCTGTCACCAAGACCTACGGACACGACGCCAACAAGGTGCACGCACTGCGCGACGTGAGCTTCAAGATCGGCGGCGGCGAGTACGTCAGCATCATGGGGCCGAGCGGCTCGGGCAAGTCCACCTTACTGGCGATGCTGAGCGCGCTCGATACGCCCAGCAGCGGGCAGGTGCTGCTCGACGGCGCCGACATCGGCAAGCTCGACGACGACGCGCTGACGCTGTTCCGGCGCCGCAAGATCGGGCTCATCTTCCAGTTCTTCAACCTGATGCCCGCGCTCGACGCGCTCGACAACGTGCTCCTGCCGGTGATGCTGGAGCGCAAGGTCAGCGCGCAAGACAAGGCGCGCGGCAAGATGTTGCTGGAGGAGGTGGGCCTCGCGGACCGCGTCTCCCATCGTATTCACCAGCTCTCGGGTGGGCAGATGCAGCGCGTCGCGATCGCGCGCGCGCTGATGCTCGCCCCGCCGATCGTGCTCGCCGACGAGCCCACCGGCAGCCTCGACAGCACCACTGGCAGCGCGGTGCTCGGCTTGCTCCGTAGCCTGTGCGACAAGCACGGCGCCACGGTGGTGATGGTCACCCACGACGCTCATGCCGCCGAGACCGGCGATCGAATCATCTCCCTGAAGGACGGCGCGCTGGTCGACGACAGCCGCACCCGCCGCCACAGCGAGCGCGCACCCGCGAAGGGGGCCGCTGAATGAAGGCGCTCGCGCTGAAGCTGGCGCACGCCTACGCCATGATGATGATCAGCTTCGTCTGGCTGGCGTCGCTGTTCCTGATGCCGTTCCAGATCGGCCGCCTGCTGCGCAAGGTCAGCCTGCCGCGGCTCAGCGATCACCCGTGGCGCACCACGATCACCGTGATCGGCGTGATCACCGGCGTGTCCGCCGTGGTGGCCGTGTTGCTGGTGAACCGCTCGATCATCCACTCGGCGCAGGCCACCGCGGATGACGTGGCGGGCCGCGCCGACTTGCAGATCGTCGCCTCGGCCGGCGCCTTCGACGAGGGCGCGGTCGAGCTCGCTCGCAACGAGCCGGGTGTGCTGGCAGCGACGCCGATCCTGCAGCAGACGGTGCGCCTGCGCGAGCCCAGCATCGACACCCAGCGTGTGCTGCTGCTCGGGCTCGACCTGGCAAGCAACGACGACACCTACTTCCGAACCCACGTCGGCAAGGAATACGACACCATCAACGCCGACCCGATCACGTTCCTCGACTCGGCGTCGAACATCGTGGTCACGCGCAAGCTCGCCGAGTCGCTCGGCCGCAAGCTGCACGACAAGATCAGCCTGCAGACGCCGAGCGGCCCGCGCGAGTTCGAGATCTGGGGCCTGCTCGAGGACAGCGCGCTCGCGAACGCATTCGGCGGCGGCATCGCGGTGATGCACCACCAGTCGATGCAGGCGGCCTTCGGGCGCGGCCTCGAGATCGACCGCGTCGACGTCGCGCTCGCCGAGTCC
Source organism: Polyangiales bacterium (assembly GCA_036277895.1). GTDB lineage: Bacteria > Myxococcota_A > Polyangia > Polyangiales > DASUME01 > DASUME01. Next base: position 7,680 of record DASUME010000377.1, on the reverse strand, counting down.
GCGGATGCGGACGCGGTGGCGGCGAAGCTGCGCAGCAAGCTCGGCAACCTGCACGTGGAGGTCCCCGAGCAGAAGCGCGGCCGGCTCGCCCGTATGCTGATCGGCCTCGAGACCGCGCTCACCTCGGGCGCGGCGATCGCGGTCTTGATCGCGGTGTTCCTGATCTACAACACGATGCTGATCAGCATCGTGCAGCGCAAGGCCGAGCTCGGCATCCTGCGCTCGCTCGGCACCACCAAGCGCCAGGTCGTTGCGCTGCTCACGCTCGAGGGGGGGCTGCTCGGTGTGGTCGGCTCGTTCATCGGCGCCGGCATCGGCGTGCTCACCGCGATGATCATGCTGACCCTGGTCACTCATACCGTCGGCCAGGTGTACATGAACGTGCCCTCGCCCGAGGTGCACGTCGACCCGCTCCTGCTCGGCGCGTGCTTCCTGTTCGGCTGCGTGACCTCGGTCCTGGGCTCGCTGATCGCGGCGCTCGGGACCACGCGCATCTCGCCGCTCGAGAGCTTGCGCAGCGCGAACGTGATGGAGACCGAGCAGCGCACGGGCGTCACCGCCTACGACCTCGCGGGCGTGCTCATGCTGGCGCTGATCCCGTTCGTGATCGACCTGCCGCCGGTGTGGGGCCTGCCGCTGGCGGCGATCGGCGCCTGCACGTTCCTGTTGCTCGGCACCTCGGCCCTGGTGCCGCGCGTGATCCAGGGTGCGAACCTGCTCGGCCGGCTGGTGCTCAAGCACTTCTTCGGCGTCGAAGCGCGCATGGCCAACGAGAACATGACGCGCGACCTGATGCGCACCTCGGTGACCACCGGCGCGCTCATGCTGGGCGTGGGCATGGCCTGCGCGTTCTCGATGTTCATCAACAGCTTCGTGAACAGCGCCATGAGCTGGATCGAGAACGCGTTGCCCGGCGACGTGATCGTGGCCAGCGCGCTCTCGGGCATCGCCAACATGGCGCCGCTCTCGCCGGAGGTCGGCGCCGAGATCGCGAAGCTCGGGATCGAGGGTGTCGAAGACGTGCAGACCATCCGCGTGGCGGACTTCATGTACGGGAGCACCGACGTCAAGGTGAGCGCGGTGGAGGTCGTGCCGTGGGGTCGCCACTCCAGAGCGAAGATGCTGGAGGGCACCCAGGAGGAGGCGATCGCGGCGATGGCCACGGGCAAGGCCGTGAGCATCAGCGAGAACTTCCTGCACCGCTTCGACAAGCACGTCGGCGACCCGCTCACGCTGACCACCAAGGACGGACCCAAGGAGTTCCAGATCGCAGGCGTGTACGTCGACTACACCAGCGACCTCGGCGTGATCTGGATGGACCGCTCCACCTGGGTCGACAACTGGGACGACCAGACCGTCAACCAGTACAAGCTGCACCTCGACCCGAGGCTCGACGCCGGCAAGGTGCGCGACACGATCGCGAACGCGCTCGGCGACAAGTACGACCTGGTGGTGGTGACCGGCCGCGAGTACGTGGCCAACATGCGCAAGGAGATCGACCGCGTGTTCGCGATCATGCGCGCTCTGCAGGCGGTAGCGCTGCTGATCGCGGTGCTCGGCGTGGTCAACGCGCTGAGCGCGAACGTGCTCGACCGCACGCGCGAGATCGGCGTGCTGCGCGCGGTGGGCATGCTGCGCAAGCAGGTGCGCAAGCTGATCGTGATCGAGGCCAGCTTGATGGGCATCGTGGGCGCGCTGCTCGGGGTGGCGCAGGGCCTGGTGCTCGGCCGCATGATGCTCACGCACGTGACCACGCGGCTCGTGGGCTGGACAATTCCGCTCTTGCCCGACTGGGGCACGACCGCGCAGATGATGTTGTCCGTGATGGTCGCCTCCGCGCTCGCGGGCTTCTACCCCGCGCGCAGTGCCGCACAGCTGAAGGTGCCCGACGCGATCGGGTACCGCTGACTTACTCGACGCGTTCGGCGCGTCACCTGGGAGAACTCGAGATGTTGAAACGCCGCGCACAGCACGCGGTCCTGGCGTTCGCCTGGGCAGCGCTCGCGGGCGCTTGCAACGACTACACGGTGCCCGAGGCGCGAGACCGCTCGTTCTCGGACTGCTGCGGCGGCGCGGGTACCTGCGTGGGTCGGGCGCTGGTGAGCCCGGACGACGCGACGCGCTTGCCCGTCGACAGCTGTGGCGAAGGCCTGCTGTGCGCGCCGAGCGATCTGGTCGACCAGGACACCGCGCTGCTCAAGGCGTGCACGTCGGCGAGCACCGGCGCCGAGGGGCGTTGTCTGCCGAGCTGCATGCCCGAGCTGCAGAACCGCGCCGGCATCGCGCGCGACGACTGCCCCGAGAACAAGCTGTGCACGCCGTGCTTCAACCCGATCGACGGCAGCGACACGCGCGCCTGCCGGCTCGGCAAGGACACGGGACCGACGCGGCCCGGGGTCACGTTCCCCGGCTGCTGCAGTGATCTCGGCAAGTGTGTGCCGAGCGCGCTGGTGCCGGTGGCGGACGCGGCGAAGCTCGGCAAGGACAGCTGCGCCGAGGCCAACCTGTGCGTGCCCACCGCCCTCGCCGCCGACTCGCGCGCGGTGCCCACCACCTGCCACGTCAAGACCACGGGCGCGGAGGGCCGCTGCTTGCCTGCGTGCTTGCCGCAGGTGGCGGCGATGGCGAGCGAGCTCGCGCAGGACGACTGCAGCGCCTCCGAGCTGTGCACGCCGTGCTTCGATCCACGCGATGGCAAGAGCACCGGCTCGTGCGCGCTTGGGGCGGACCTGCCGAAGGAACCACCGGTGGTGTTCGGCAACTGCTGCGGGGATCTCGGGCGCTGCGTACCCGACACGCTGGTGCCCGCGTCGAGCAAGGCGAAGCTCGGCCAGGACAGCTGCGGCGCCGCAAACCTGTGCGCGCCGGCCTGGCTCGCGCTCGATCCCACCAGCGCACCGGACAGCTGCACGGTCGCCGCGACGCAAGCGGAGGGCCGCTGTCTCGCCGCTTGTCTGCCGGACATCGCGGCGCGCGCCTCGCAGCTGCGTCAGGACGGCTGCGGCATGGGCATGCTGTGCGCGCCTTGCTACGACCCGATCACCGGGACGTCGAGCGGCGCCTGCGCGCTCGGCGGCGACAAGGGGCCGACCAAGCCCGCGATCACGTTCGACGCCTGCTGTGGCAGCGCCGGCCTGTGCGTGCCGTCGAGCCTGGTCGATGACTCCGACGAGAAGAAGCTCGGCAAGGACAGCTGCGACGAGGGCGACGCGCTGTGTGTGCCCGCGCCGCTCGCCAAGGATCCCAAGTTCGTCCCGAGGACGTGCACGGTCAGCAAGCTGAGCGCGGAGGGCCGCTGCTTGCCCGCGTGTCTGCCGGCAGTGGCGGCGCAGAGAGACGGCCTCGCGCAGGACGGCTGCGACGCCGCGGAGCTGTGCACGCCGTGCTTCTCGCCGATCGACGGCAGCAACACGGGCGCTTGCAACATCGGCGCGGATCCCGGCCCGCAGGCGCCACCCAGCATGTTTGCGGAGTGCTGCAGCGCGCAAGGACGCTGCGTGCCGCCGGCGCTGATCCCCGCGCCGAACCGCACGCAGCTCGGCGTCGACGTGTGCGCGACCGCGAGCGACCTGTGCTTGCCGGATCGGCTGCTGCTCGATCCCGACTCGATCTTCAAGGACTGCACGCTGCGCGGGAGCAATGCGGAGGGGCGTTGTCTGCCCGCGTGCTTGCCGAGCGTGGCGGCGCGCGCATCGCAGCTGGAGCAGCGCACGTGCGAGCTGGGCAGCCTGTGCACGCCGTGCTTCGATCCGTTCACGGGCGCGGCGACGGGCGCCTGCACGATCGGCGGCGACAAAGGACCGAAGACGCCGGCGATGCCGTTCGCGAGCTGCGGCAACGAGCTCGGGCGCTGCGTGCCGAGCGAGCTGGTGCCGGCGACGGATCGCACGCGGCTGAGCAAGGACAGCTGCGCGAGCGCGACTGATCTGTGCGTGCCCTCGCCGCTGGCGATGAACCCGAGCTACCACTTCGCGGGCTGCACGCAGGTGCTGACCGGTGCCGAGGGGCGTTGCCTACCCTCGTTCTTGCCGGACGTCGCAGCGCGCGCCACGCAGCTGCAGCAAGACAGCTGCGCCGCGGGGCACCTGTGCACGCCCTGCTTCGAGCCGGTCGACGGCATGAACACCGGCGCCTGCGCGCTCGGCGGCGACGCGCCGACCAAGCCGGCCACGTTGTTCGGCGATTGCTGCGGCGAGCTCGGGCGCTGCGTGCCGACCCCGTTCGTGCCGGCGGACAACGCGTCCCAGCTCGACGGCACCGGCTGCGCAGCGAGCAACCTCTGCGTGCCGGAGACGCTCGCGCGCAATCCCAAGGCGGTCGCGCCGAGCTGCCGCATCGTGAGCACCGGTGCGGAGGGCCGTTGTTTGCCGGCGTGCCTGCCGCAGATCGCGGCGCGCGCTTCGCAGCTCACGCAGGAGACGTGCGCCGCAGGGAACCTGTGCAGCCCCTGCTACGATCCGGTCAGCGGCGCCTCCACGAGCGCGTGCGACCTCGGCGGCGACACCGGGCCGAAGGAAGGACCGATCACGTTCGGCTGGTGCTGCAACGACGGCCAGTACAACCAGGGCCGCTGCGTACCGATCCCGCTCGTGCCAGAGAAGTCGCGGCCGCAGCTCGGGCGCGACACGTGCGAGAGCGACGAGCTGTGCGCACCGCGTCCCGGCCTCGATGATCCGAAGTGGGTCCCGCAGACGTGCCGCGAGCCGAAGAGCGGTGCGGAGGGGCGTTGTCTGCTCGCGTGCCTGCCGAGCATCGCATCGCAGCTGAACAAGCTCAGCGTGGGCTCGTGCGAGGGCAACGCGCGCTGCGCGCCATGCTTCGATCCGCTCACGGGCAACAACACCGGAGCTTGCAGCTCGACGGTCGCCGACCCCGGGCCGCAGGAGCCGGCCAAGGTGTTCGCGGATTGCTGTGGCGGCGGCGGTCGCTGCATTCCGCCGTCGGCCGTGCCTGCGGGCAGCCCCGGACTTTGGGCGCAAGAGTGCACGGGCGGCGACGTGTGCGCGCCCGACACGCTGGTCGAGAACCCCGGCTCGAAGCTGACCTGGTGCAGCTCGGTCCTGGGCGACGGCCGCTGCGTCTCGCGCTGCTTCCTCACCGATGACCAGGCCTTCTGGTCCACCTCCGGCGCCTGCCCGGGAAGCGACGAGCTCTGCGTGCCCTGCGGCTTCGCACCCGCGGGCGTCTGCACATGATCGCAGTGCGCTCTGCCACGCTCCCGGCGTTCGTCGCGCTCTCCCTGCTCGCAACGCCCACCCACGCCCAGTCCTCCTCCGACGACGCAGCCGGCTGGTCCACCCCCCCCTCCGCTCCCGCTCCCGCGCCCGCGTCCGAGCCCGCCCCCCCGCTCAACCCCGACGACGCCGCAGGCTGGACCACCCCAGTAACAGCTCCCTCCTCCCCACCCGACGCCGACGACGCCGCTGGCTGGAGCACCTCTACCATCGCGTCGACCGAGACCTCAACCGAGAGCGCACCCTCCTCGCGCACCTACCCCCGCTTCGACGCGCGCTTCCGCGACCGCCGCGGCGTCTGGCTGCGCGACGGCGACTTCGCGCGCAACGAGAGCCGCATCGCGCAGGCGCGCAGCTCGCTCGACCTCAGCGTCAGCTACGCGCCCAGCTTTCACGTCGGCGACACCGAGGGCAGCTTCCACGCCGTCGTCGGCTGGCGCGGCGAGTACGACATGGCGTACCGCCTCCAGCGCGACAGCGCACAGCGCGAGCTGATCGACAGCCAGGCCTACCGCTTCATCGGCCAGGAGTCCTACCTCGCGCTGCGCATCGGCGGCTTCGAGCTCAAGGGTGGCCGCTTGATCATGCCGCTCGGCACCGGCGAGGTGATCAGCTCGCTCGACCTGCTCAACCCGCGCGACCTGCGCCAGCCCGCGCTGGTCGACAACGAGAACATGCGTATCGCGGTGCTCGCCAGCCGCGCCTCGATCACCACCGGCAACCACTCGCTCGAAGCGCTGGTCGTGCACGAGTCCTACTTCGGCTTGCTGCCCCCCGTGCTCGGCCGCTTCAGCCCGCTGCGCAAGCTGCTGCTCGAGGACGCCGGCAGCGATCGAACCGGCGAGTTCGACTGGCACACGAAGCACCATCCGGATCGACTCGATCCGGGCGGCACGCAGGCGATCGGGCACTACGGCTTCACGGGCTCGGGCCTCGACCTCGACCTCTACGTCGGCAGCGCGCTCGATCAGTTCGGCGTCTCGCGCCGCCCGGCCGCGAGCGCCTTCGAGCGCCGCGACATCACGCTCGAGATCTACCACCCGCGCTTCACGCTGATCGCCACCTCGGGCGCGTTCACCGCGGGCAGCTTCCTGCTGCGCTGGGAGCTCGGCGCGCAGCTCGGACGCTCGCAGCTGCTCCGCCGCACCGACTCGCCCGTGCTCTTGACCGAGGTCGAGAAGCTGTCCCAGATCAACGGCCTGCTCGGGCTCACCTACTTCGGCATCCCCAACGGCGTGATGGGCGTCGAAGTGATGCAGAGCGGCGTGATCGACAACCCCGAGCGCAAGAAGGACGACCCCCGCCAGCTGCTGCTGCCGGTCGAGGCCACCAACATCGCCTACCGCTACGCGCAGCAGCTCTGGGACGAGCGCATCTCGCTCGAGCTGGTGGCACTGGTGATCGGCGTGGCGCCCTTCAACGGGGCGATCGTGCGCGGCGACGTCGGGTACAAGTTCCGCGACGGCGTCTCGCTGCACCTGATCTACGCGCACTACCAGGACAGCGACGACTTCGGCCTGCTCTACGGCTTCGGCAAGAACGACCGCCTCGACGCGAGCTTCCTGTACGCGTTCGGCGCTCCCTGATCAACCGTAGCCGCCACCTCCGGGCGTCTCGATGCGCACGCGCGCACCGCGCGGCGCGTCGACGCTCGTACGTCCGCCCACGTCCACACCGTCGACCGTGTTGCGGCCGCGCGCGCCGTCTCCGCCGCCTGCCAGGCCGAACGGCGCGCGCGTGCGGCGCTCGGTGACGAAGCTGAGCGAGAGCGGCTCCAGCAGCTCCAGCTCGCGCACCACGCCGTCGCCTCCGCGCTGTGCTCCGCGTCCGCCCGAGCCCCGGCGCACCGCGAACTGCAGCAGGCGCACCGGAAACCTGCGCTCCAGGATCTCGGGATCGGTGATGCGCGTGTTGGTCATGTGCGTGTGCACGGCGTCTGCACCGTCGGCGTGCGCGGTCGCGCCGGCACCGCCCGCGATCGTCTCGTAGTAGCCGAAGCGCTCGCTGCCGAAGGTGAAGTTGTTCATCGTGCCCTGGCTGGCCGCGGCCACGCCGAGCGCACCGAGCAGCACGTCCACCACACGCTGCGAGGTCTCCACGTTGCCGGCGACCACCGCGCGCGTCGGGCCGGGAGACAACAAAGACGGCGCGGGGATGTGCAGGTCGATCGCGCGCAGGCAGCCGCTGTTGAGCGGGATCGGCTTGCCGACCAGGCAGCGCAGCACGTACAGCACCGCCGCCACCGTCACCGCGCGCGGCGCGTTCAGGTTGCCCGCGTGCTCGGGCGCGCTGCCGGCGAAGTCGATCGTCATGCGCTCGTTCGCGATCGAGATCGCCACCTTGATCGGCGTACCGTCGTCGAGCGCATCCTCGAACGTGCCGCCGTGCAGCTCGGCGATCAACGCCGCCACCGCCTCGGCCGCGTTGTCCTGGATGTGCTGCATGT
>DASUME010000376.1:0-7588 GCA_036277895.1 Polyangiales bacterium | reverse complement strand
CTCGTGGGGGCGCCAGCGTCCCGGGTCAGCGTGGACCAGCTCGGCACGCAGACGGGCGAGTGCATGGGCGCTGGCGCGTCGTCTGCCTCGTAGACCTCTGCCAGGCTCCGGCACGCGTACCCGGCGCGGCAGCTGCCGGACACGCCGGGGCTGCAGGTCTTGAAGCACTTGCGCGCCCAGGTGCTGCGGAACTTGTAATCGCCCGCGATGCGCTCGGCTTCGCCGACCGGGCACACCCCGCTCGGTCCGCACTGCTCGCTCTGCTCGCAGTCCGCCGTGCAGTACCCGCCTGGGTAGAACGCGCCGGAATACGAGATTTCCAGGCACTGCGCGTCGCTGCCGGTGCAGCTGCGGTTGAGCAGCGAGCACGAGGTGCCCACGTTCGTCACCCTGAGCTCGGTCGGTCCGGCGTCGGGCTCACTCGTCTCTTGGCCGGCAGACCCCTCTTCGTCGCAACCGACGAGCAGGGCGCAGACCAGGAGAGCGCGTGCCGAGAACTTCATCACAGTGCGGATCTAGCACGCGGCCAGCTCGCCTTGTCTGCGGCAAAATGCGGAGAATCAGCGCGAATTCAGCGCAGTTGTCGCTCTACAACCTGCGTAGACTCGGCGCCCGTTGGCCGCGACGGTGCCAGCGCATTTGTGCGCCCTCACGAGATGGCGAGCGTCAGGCCGCGGACGCGCGCGCGTCCTTCAGCATCTCGGCCGCAGCGGCGCGCGTCTTGGCCGTGATGCGCAAGCCCCCCAACATGCGCGCGATCTCCTCTTCCTGCTCCTTGCGCGAGAGCTTGCGAACGCTCGACTGCGTGCGCTCGCCAACGATCGACTTCTCGACCTTGTAGTGATGGTCTGCAAACACCGCGATCTGCGGCAGGTGGGTGATGCACAACACCTGCCGGTGCTCGGCGACGTCGCGGATCTTGCGGCCGATCACCTCCGCGATGCCCCCGCCGATGCCGGTGTCGACCTCGTCGAACACGTACATACCAGCCGGACCCACGCCCGCCAGCACGCGCTTGATCGCGAGCATCGCGCGGCTCAGCTCGCCGCCCGACGCGATGCGCATCAGCGGCCGCGCGATCTCGCCCTTGTTGGGCGCGATCAGGAACTCCGCGCGGTCCAGCCCGTGCGCCGACAAGCGGCCGCCATCGACCTCGATCTCGCCCGTGCGCCCCTCCAGCGGGCTGACGTCGACCTCGATGCGCGCGCCCCCCATGCCGAGCGACGTCAGCTCCTTGCTGATCGCGTTGGCCAGCTTGCCCGCCGCGCGCTTGCGGTCCGCGCTCAACACGCGCGCGCACTTGGCGGCCGCCTCCAGCGCCTGCTCGTACTGCTTCTGCAGCAGCTCGCTCGTGCCCTCGTGATCGCTCAACGCCGACAGCTCGCTCTTGCTGCGCGCAAGATGCTCGACCACCGCTTCCAGCGTGCCGCCGTACTTGCGCTTGAGCCGCGTCAGCGCGTGCAGCCGCTCCTCGATGCCGGTCAGCAGCTCCGGGTCCGCGTGCACGCTGCGCGTATAGCGGCCGAGCTCGCGCGCGGCTTCTTCGAGCTGCGTGCGCGCGTTCTCCAGCTGGTGTGCGAGCTCGATCAGCGACGAGTCGAGCTGCGCCGCCTCCAGCACGTTCTGCGCGACCTGCGCCAGCGCCTCGCTCACCGAGCCGTCGCGCTCGTAGAGCACCTCGGCCGCGTCGCCGGACAGCCGCATCAGCGTGTCCGCGTGCTTCAGTCGGTCGCGTTGCTCCGCGAGCTCCGGCTCCTCACCCGCGCGTGGCGAGACCTCCTCGATCTCGCGCACCTGGTACTTCAGCAGGTCCTCGTGCTGCCCGCGGTCCTTGATCTGCGCCTCGAACGCGCGCAGCGCCTCGTGCGCCTCCTTCACGATCGCGTAGCGCTCGCGCACGCCCGTGGCCTGCTTCTCCAGCCTCGCGAACGCGTCCAGGTAGCCGAGGTGGGTGTTCGGGTTGCTGAGCGTGTGGTGCTCATGCTGCGACGAGATGTCCGCGAGCCCGCGCACGAGCCCCGCCAGCTGCTGTGCGGATGCCAGCTTGCCGTTGACGTACGCCCGCGAGCGCCCGTTCGCGAACAGCACGCGCCGGATCACGATCTCGCTCTCCTCGGCTGCCCCGAGCTCGGCCAGACGCGCCTTCAGCTCGGGGTCTTCCCCGACGTCAAACAGCGCCTCCACCTCCGCCTGCGCAGCCCCCGTGCGCACCAGCTCTGCCTTGCCCTTGCCTCCGAGCACCAGCTCCAGCGCGTCGACCATGATCGACTTGCCGGCACCGGTCTCTCCCGTAACGACGTTGAGCCCTGGACCGAGCTCCACGTCGAGACTGTCGATGATCGCGAGGTCGCGGATACGCAGGCAGGTGAGCACGAGGGCCTCGTCGAAGCGCGCGGTCCCCCGCGCGCGAGCAAAAGAGAAACCTGAACCGATGGCACTGTTCGAATGAACAGGTGCCTCTTAGATTACATATCGACCCGTCGCTGGCAAGAGTTGCGTGTTTGCTGGCTTCGCGCGGGGGCGGTACTCAATCGGTTCCGATGAAGACTTCTGCCCAGGTTCGCGCTGCGTTTCTCGACTACTTCGCCAAGCAAGGGCACCAGGTCGTGCCCTCGGGATCGCTGATCCCGGCCAACGACCCGACGCTGATGTTCGCGAACGCCGGCATGGTGCAGTTCAAGGACGTGTTCACCGGCCGCGAGAAGCGCCCGTACAAGCGCGCCGCGAGCAGCCAGAAGTGCATGCGCGTCAGCGGAAAGCACAACGATCTCGAGAACGTGGGCGTGACCGCCCGGCACCACACGCTGTTCGAGATGCTGGGGAACTTCTCGTTCGGCGACTACTTCAAGGAGGCCACCATCCGCTTCGGCTGGGAGTTCCTGACCGAGGTGCTCGGCCTCGATCAGCGGCGCATCGTCGTCACCTACTTCGGCGGCGAGGGAAACCTGCCCGCGGACCTGGAGGCGCGCGACCTGTGGAAGAAGATCGCGGGCCTGCCGGACGACCGCATCCAGGGGCTCGGCGCGAAGGACAACTTCTGGTCGATGGGCGACACCGGCCCGTGCGGTCCGTCGAGCGAGATCTTCTACTACTTCGGCGACGACGCGCCGGACCCCGCGAAGATGAGTGAGGAGCCCCCGCCCGACGGGCGTGGCTGGATGGAGATCTGGAACCACGTCTTCATGCAGTTCGAGCGCGACAAGAGCGGCACGCTCACGCCGCTGCCCGCACCGTCGATCGACACCGGCATGGGCCTGGAGCGCGTCTGTTGCGCCGCGCAGGGCGTCACCTCCAACTACGACACCGATCTGCTGCGGCCGATCGTCGACCTCGCGAGTGAGCTCGCGAAGAAGCCGTACGGCCAGAGCGCGTCGCCCGACGACGTGTCGATGCGCGTGATCGCGGACCACGCGCGCGCGACGGCGTTCTTGATCTCCGAGGGCGTGTTCCCCGATCGCGAGGGGCGCCCGTACGTGCTGCGGCGCGTGATGCGGCGCGCGATCCGGCACGGCCACCGGCTCGGCATCGACGAGCTGTTCCTGCACAAGGCGGCGCTCAAGGTCGTCGAGATCATGGGCGAGCACTACCCCGAGCTGGTCGAGCGGCGCGCGCTGATCGAGGACGTGACCAAGCAGGAAGAAGAGCGCTTCCGCCGCACGCTCGCGCGTGGTCTGACCACGATCGCGGAGAACCAGACCTGGGAGCAAGCGAGCGACGGCACCAAGCTCTTGCCAGGCGCGGTCGCGTTCAAGCTCTACGACACCTACGGCTTCCCGATCGACCTGCAGCAGGTGATCGGTGAGGAGCAGGGCTTCGCGATCGACATGACCGCGTTCGAGCGCGAGATGGAGGGCGCGCGCGAGCGCAGCGCCGGCAGCAAGGTGGGCGAGAAGGGCACCGAGCGCATCTACCAGCAGCTCGCGGAGAAGCTCGGCAAGACCGAGTTCGTCGGCTACGACGTCGAGACGCAGCCCGGGAAGATCTCGGCGCTGATCCGCGGCGGCGAGAGCGTCGAAGCGCTCGCGCAGGGCGAAGAGGGCGAGCTGATCGCGTCGCCCACGCCGTTCTACGGCGAGTCGGGCGGCCAGGTAGGCGACCGCGGCATCATCAGCACCGCGGACGGCGTGTTCGAGGTGACGGATACGCTGAAGCCCGTCGAAGGCTTCTGGGTGCACAAGGGCCGCGTCAAGAGCGGCATCATCAAGCTGGGCGACGCCGCGCTGGCGGTCGATCCCGCTTCGCGTGCGGCGACACGTCGCAACCACAGCGCGACACACCTGTTGCACCTCGGGCTGCGCACGGTGCTCGGCGAGCAGGCGATGCAGAAGGGCTCGCTGGTCGGCCCCGAGCGCCTGCGCTTCGACTACGCGGGCACGCGCCCGCTGACGCCGATCGAGATCGCGCACATCGAGAACATCGCGAACGAGCGCATCCTCGCGAACTACGAGGTCACCACGCACGTGCTGCCGATGGCGGAGGCCAAGGCGCGCGGCGCGATCGGCATCTTCGAGGAGAAGTACGGCGCCGAGGTGCGCATGCTGACCGTGGCGCCGGACTCGATCGAGCTCTGCGGCGGCACGCACGTCTCGCGCAGCGGCGACATCGGCATGTTCAAGATCGTGAGCGAGGGCGGCCTCGCCGCGGGCGTACGCCGCATCGAGGCGGCCACGGGCTTCAACGCGCTGGCGCACGTGCGCAAGCTGGAGTCCGAGCTCGTGCACGCGGGCGAGAAGCTGAAGTCGGCCCCGCTGCAGGTCAGCGACGCCGTCGATCGCGTGCTCGCGTCGCAGCAGAAGCTCAAGAAGGAGCTCGACGAGGCGAAGCAGAAGCTGCTCTCGGGCGGCAGCGTGGACCTCGCGAGCAAGGCGCAGGACCGCGGCGAGTTCCGCGTGCTCGGCGCGGTGGTCGACCTGCCCGACATCGACGGCATGCGCGGCTACGCCGATCAGCTCAAGGACAAGCTGCAGCCGGCGGTGATCGTGCTCGGCGCGGCGCAGGCCAAGGGCAAGGTCAGCATCGTGTGCGCGGTCTCGAAGGAGCTCACCAAGCGCTTTCAGGCCGGCGGCATCGTGAAGCAGTGCGCGGCGCTGGTCGGCGGCAGCGGCGGCGGTCGTCCGGACTTTGCGCAGGCCGGCGGCACGCAGGCTGACAAGCTCGAGGAAGCCGTGCAGTTGGTGTACACGATCGTGGGCTGATGCTCGCTTCGCTTCGTGCTCGCCTCGACGCGATCGGCGTGTCGCTCGCTCTGCTGTTCGGCCTGCCGACGCTCGGCTACGCGTTCGGGCGCGACCAGGCGTTGTTCTGCTACGTCGGCCGTGAATGGGTCGCGGGCCGGCTGCCGTACGTCGAGGCGTTCGACGTGAAGCCGCCGAGCATCTACGCGATCTACGCGCTGGCGGGGGAGCTGCTCGGCTTCCAGCTGTGGTCGATCCGCGTGCTCGAGCTGTTCGCGGTGCTCGCGCTCGGCGTGTGCATCGCGCTCGCGGTGCGTCGCGATCGGGCGCTCGTGCGCGGGGAGCTCGGCGCAGTGGTGCTCTTGACCTCGGCGGCGTACTTCACGGTCTTCGACTACTGGGACACGGGCCAGGCGGAGCTCTGGGAAGGGCTGCTCGCGCTGCTCGGCTACCTGGTCGCGGAGCGCATGCGCAAGCCGCTGCAGGCGGCGGTGATCGCCGGCTTGTTGGGCGGCGTGGCCCTGATGTTCAAGATGACGGTGGCGGTCGTGCTGCCGATCGCGGGCTGCGTGATCGTTTTTCGCGCGTACCGGGAGAAGGGCGCTCGCGCTGCCGCGATCGCGCTCGCGGTGCACTGCGCTGCCGCGACGGCGGTGGTCAGCGCGGTGCTCGCGTACTTTGCGCTCCGCGGCGGCTGGCCCGCGCTCGTCGAGCTGGCCCACTACACGGCGACCTACGTGCGACTCACCTCGTCGCCGACCGAAGCGCAGGAGAACCTCGCCTGGCTGTGGCAGGAGCTGATCGCGCCGTGGACGTTGATCCTGGTCGCGCTGTTCGCAGTGGGAGTAGGGCTGACCGTGCGCCGGCGCGCGCTCACCGGGCCCGCGCTCGCTCTCTTGCTGACGTTGGCTTCGATCTGCTCGGTCGCGGTCCAGGGGAAGTACTGGGCCTATCACTGGGTCGTCGTCGCGCCGCTCGCGCTGCTGTGCGCCGCGTACGGACTGTCCGAGCTCGCGCGGCTGCGTGCGGATGCGGTGCTGCCCGTCGCGCTGCTCGTCGCCGCGCTGGGCCTCTCCACGACGCCCCACTGGGGCACCTCCGAGACCGTCACGTACGCGAGCTACACGCAGTCGTTCTGGTCGTACCTGCGCGGCTCGCTCCGGCGCAGCGAGTTCCTCGTGCAGTTCACGGGGCCGTTCGGCTACGACTACGCCCTCGAAGAGCGCGTGGGCGACCTGATCGGCGAGCTCGCCAAGCCCGGTGACCAGCTGCAGGTGCGCGGCTTCGAGCCCGCGATCTACGTCCACGCGCGGCTCGGCTCTCCCTCACGCTTCGCGAGCGAAGCCCCGATCGCCGTGACGTCGAGCGCCACCTGGGCCGCCGAGCACGAGCGCTCGCTGTGGGCGAAGCCGCCCCGCTTCTTCGTCACCTACGCCGCCAACGCCTGGGACATCGACGCCATCAAGGCCCACGGCTACCACCCGATCGGCCAGCTGCACCGCTTCCTGTGGCTCGAGCACGCGCCTTAGCTGGCGGGCACGAAGCGCTGGCGGAACTGGGGCAGCAGGGTGAGTGCCTTCAGCGCGTCGAGCATGCTCTGGCCGCTGTCCAACTTGGCGCGTATGGCCTCGAGCTCGCAGCCGTCGGTCTGCACGTTCTCGGCGCGCGCGCTGGCGTAGCGGATGTACTCGCGGGCGAAGCAGGCTTCGACCTTGCCGCTGTCGACCAGCATGCTGGTGAGGTCGGTGGCGCCGGTCGAGGTTGCGGTGTCGTCCATCCACACGCGCGGCACGCTGCCGGTGTCGATCGGCTTGCTGGTCAGCACCTTGCCGTTCGTGTCGTAGAGGTCCTGCGTCTTGCGCAGCCGGCCGAGCGAGTCGAAGTTCTCGGTCGCGAAGCCGAGCGGGTTGATCTGCGTGGTGTGGCAGCTCGCGCACGCGCTGCCGGGCACTTGCGTGATCGCCTCGACCAGCTCGCGCGTGGTCTTCTCGCCCGACAGGTCCGGCAGCTTGCCGAACGAGTCCGGCGGCGGCGCCCCGAGCTCGTCGCAGAGCAGGCGCTCGCGGATCAGCACGCCCTTCATGATCGGGCGCGTGTTCGCCGAGCCGGTGGCGAGCAGCGCGGCGCGCGTGAGCAGGCCGGTGCGCACCTTCGGCAGCTGCGGAGGCGCCGACTTTCCGTCCCACACCGGCGTCTCGTAGATCGCCGCCAGCGCCGCGGACTTCGCGAACGAGTAGGGGCTCTCGAGCCACTCCTGCAGCGTGCCCTGCTCCTGCTGCGCGTGGTATGCGAGCGAGTCGGTCAGGTCCTGGATCATCTCCTCCTTCAGCGTGGCGCTCGGCTTGTCCTTGCCCGCGAAGGTGTCGAAGATCGGCGTGCCGTTGAGCGAGTCGAGCGGGCGCAGTGCGTCGAGG
>DASUME010000375.1:0-5458 GCA_036277895.1 Polyangiales bacterium | reverse complement strand
GTCGCCGAGCAAGACTACGCAGGCTTCGACCAACGCCCCCCGAAGTTCGCCGCCAAGCTCCCTTCCGCACGGCGCAACGCGGGTTAGGACCGAGCGTGCCTTGACTCAATCGCGCGTGCTCTGCTAACCCGGCACCCGATGGAGGTGGTTGAAGGGAGTGCGCAGCCGCGAAAGCGCGTGCTCGGCATCGCGTTGCGCGTCGTACTCACGGCCGCGACGTTTGCGTTCTTGTTCACGCGCATCCCCCTTCGTGAGTTCCAGGCCTCGCTCCAACGCATTCCGGCGGCCGGGATCCTAGGCTGCCTGGTCGCGTTCCTGGCTGCGCTATGCTGCAACATCTTGCGCTGGCGATCGCTGCTGCAGGCGTACGGCGCGCGGGAGCTGCCGAGGCTACCGGCGCTTACCCGTTGGTACATCGTCTCGATGTTCTACAACCTGCTGCCGGGCGCGGTCGGGGGGGACTTGCTGCGGGGATACGCGACGCGGCACTACTTCGATGACTCCGCGGTCTCGCGATCCATGGGCGTGGTCTTCGTCGAGCGCGTACTCGGCCTCGCCGGGCTGTTAATCCTGGCGGCCCTTGCGTCGTCCTTCGGACCCCTCCGCGACCGACAAGTGCTCATCTACTCGGCGCTCGGCCTGTGCGCGGCCGCAAGCGCCGTTGCGGCACTGGCTGTGGGGCGTCGACTGGAGCGTTGGCTTCCCGCACGGATCGCGAACATCGCGCGAACGCTGCCTGCGTTGGCGCGGCCCGGTGGCTTTGCGAGCGCGCTCTCACTCGCCGTCGTGACCCATGTCCTGCTCGCTCTTGCAGGCCACGCGGTGATCGGCGCGCTCGACGCCAACGTGCGGCTCGGGGACTCGATGGTCTTTTTCCCGGTCGGGACGCTGGCCGCGTACTTTCCGCTGAGCGTCGCAGGAGCGGGCGCGCGCGACACGGCCCTGGTCTTCCTGTTCGCGCGGCGCGGAGTCAGCGAGTCGGACGCGCTAGCCTGCTCGCTGACCCTGCTTCTGATCCAACTCCTGGTGTCGGGCATCGGCGGCTTTTTGCATGCTCCACGGACCTCGAGCGACTCGGATGCAAAGGCCTTTTCGTAACGTGTACGACCCTGGGGAATGGCGGCGGATGCCGCGTGAGTTGGAGGACACGTGAAATCCACGCGGAGCGCAAACATGGAGCAGATCGGGCGTGAGCTAAGTGGAACGGGATCGCGAAGCGCTCCGCTCGCGCGGCCGGCGCCAGCGGCCAAGTCACGACTGCTCGTGTTCGTGATCGCGTACCAGGCCGAGACCACGCTGCGTAAGGTGCTCGAGCGCATCCCTGCCAGTGTCTTCGAGGACCTCGACTGCGAGATCCTGGTCGTCGACGACGCCTCCGTCGATCGCACGTTCGAGATCGGCTGCGAGTACCGCGATGCCCATCCCCACATCGCGATCACGGTGCTGCGCAATCAGTTCAATCAGGGCTACGGAGGCAACCAGAAGGTTGGGTACGCGTTCGCAATCGACCGCGGCTTCGACTTCGTCGCGATGGTTCATGGCGACGGGCAGTACGCGCCCGAAGAGCTACCTCGGTTGATGGAGCCCCTGCGGCGCGGCGAGGCGGACGCGGTCTTCGGCAGCCGCATGATGCGCCCCCTCGACGCGATCAAGGGCGGCATGCCGCTGTACAAGTACCTCGGCAACCGGATCCTCTCGACGGTCCAGAACACACTGCTCGGCTCCCAGCTCTCTGAGTTCCACAGCGGCTACCGCGTGTACTCCACGGCGGCGCTGAAGCAGCTCCCGTACAACCTCAACTCGAACGATTTCCACTTCGATACCGAGATCATCATCCAGCACCTGAACGCGAAGCTGCGCATCCGCGAGCTGCCGATCCCGACGTACTACGGCGACGAGATCTGCCGCGTCAACGGGATGAAGTACGCGAAGGACGTGATGGTCGCGACGTCGCTGAACGCGCTGCATCGCTCGGGGCTGCTCTACCAGCGTCGCTTCGACACCTCGCCTGCCGACAACAGCCACTACGACTTGAAGCTCGGGTACGCGAGTAGCCACAGCTATGCCATCGACGCCGTGCCCGCGGGCGCCTCGGTGGTCGACATCGGCGCAGGTCCGGGCGGGATCGCCAGCCAGCTCGTGCAGAAGGGCTGTCGTGTGAGCGTGGTCGATCAGTTCGAGCCCGCCGTGAAGCCCGCGGGCATCGAAGTCACCGTGCAAGACCTGGACGCTCCACCGAAATTCAGCGTGGACGCGGACTACCTTCTGCTGCTCGACGTGATCGAGCACCTGAAGTCGCCGGAAGCCTTTATCGACGAGCTGCGCAAGAAGTTCGACTACCGTCCCCGCACGTTGGTCCTCACTACGCCCAACATCGCCTTCATCGTCCAGCGGCTGATGTTGTTGGCGGGCCAATTCAACTACGGCAAGAGCGGCATCCTCGACCGCACGCATACGCGCCTGTTCACGTTCCGCGGCATCGAGCAGTTACTCCGTGACGCCGGCTTCCGCGTGAAAGAGGTGCGCGGTGTGCCAGCACCGTTCCCCAAGGTGTTGGGCAACGGGGTGCTCGGCCGCATCGCTGTGGAGGCGAACCTGGCGCTGATCGGCTTGAGCAAGACCTTGTTCTCGTATCAGATCTACGTGCTTGCAGAGACGACGCCTAACGTCGACTTCATCCTGGCCAGCGCGACCCGTTCCGAGTCTCTCGCGAAGCCGAACGTCAAAGACGTCTAGCGTCAACGTCTCGACGACCTGCTTGACCTGTACTTCCATGCGAACGTTCGTCCATGCTTGACGTCCTGCAGCGCGCGCGCGAATCGTGGAGCCGCCCTGCGCTGCCCGCGGGTCCACCGAGCTCGTACGAGGGTGTGGGGACGGCGCTCGAGGCGTTGCGTCAAAAGCGCCGCGCTGCCGAAGTACTGTTTCAGGCCGACTGTCCAGCGGAGGCGCTGCACACGACCGGCGAAGCTCTCCGCGCGATCGACACGCTCGCAGGCGCGCTAGCTACCAAGCTCGCGAAGCACGCAGCGAGCACCGAAGCGACACTGCGCGAGTGCGGTGTGCCCGCGAGCGCCGTCGATGATTTCGTCACGCTGCGCGCGGTCGGCGCGATCCCAGCCACGGACGACACGATCGTAGAGCAGGACGTGCAACGTCTACACGGGGCACTGCGCGTCTGTAGGGTCGTCGAGTCCGCGATCGCGGACGTGAATCGCCCGCCGCGCGAACGCACCCGGGGGCTCATCGCGCACGGCGCGATAGGGCTGATCTTTGCCTTGATTGCGGTGAGTCAGATCTGGCTCGCGCAGCTCGAACTGGAGCGGTATCCATCCGCAAGCGCTTCTGCCACAGAGCGAAAGCTGGAGACTCGCTACGGGCCGCAGAACCTGGTTGATCTTCATCCAGACACGGAATGGCTGGGGGAAGCCGTCCCAGCCTGGGTCGACCTGAAGTTCCGGTCTCCCCGCGCGATCAAGGCGGTGCTCGTGCGCAACGGCCATAATCCGCCATGGAACGACCGCGCCACTAAGGACTTTCACGTAGAGCTCTACCGACGCGACCGGCTACTCGCACGGGCGAGCGCACAGTTTCCGGAGCTCGAGCTCGTGTCCCTGCCCGTCGCTGTGAAGGTCCATGCCGAGAGGGTCGACCGCGTTCGCCTGGTCGTCGATTCCGTCCACGGTTTGGGCGCTTCGCTCGCGGAGATCGAGATTCAATGAACGACCATCTCTTCGGCACGCGCGGGCTCTCGCTCGTGCGGCGCCACGCCCTCGGTTTGCTCGCTGTCGTCGTCGGTACGGCCTTCCACGTGGCCACGCTCACCTACGGCCAGTTCAAGCTGCTCGACTTCAACGAAGGCTTCACCAACTACTACGACGCGCTCGGCGAGAGCATGATGGACGGCCGCTTCGACGTGCCGCCAGAGGCGATCGGCAATGAAGCTTTCATCCTTGGCGGCAAGACGTACGGCTACTTCGGTCCCACGCCCGCGCTGCCTCGCCTGCTGCTGAATGCCCTCTTCCCACACTTCCGCGGCATGTGGGGACCGCTCATGATGAGCGTGTTCAGCTTCCTGACTCTGCTGGGCGCGTACGTCCTGCTGCAGCAGGCACGCCGCGCGGTCCGCGGCGATCGCGTGATCACGCTCGGCGGTGCGTCGCGCTACGTCGATGCGGCCTTCGTGCTGTGCGTCGCGCTCGGCACCACACTGACCTTCATGATGGAGCTCTCGCTGCTGTACCACGAGGCCACGCTCACCGGCGCCGCACTCGCCGTGTGGGCTTTCATCGCGGTGGTCGCATACCTTGAGCGCGGGAAGAACGTCTCGCTGTTCGCAGCGGTGGCGCTCGCGTTGTTGTCGTTCCAGGCGCGCAGCAGCGTCGGCGGCGGTCCGATGCTGGCAGTGGGTCTATTGATCGCCGCGATGGTGTGGCGCGCGCTGCGGAACGCGTGGGCGAAACGAGCGACGTCCGACGAGCATGTCGAGCGGCTCGGCGCCGAGCTCGGCCTGCCCACGATCCCAGCGCACCAGCTCAGGCGGCAGGCCATCACTGCGGCGCTCGTCTTCGGACTGCTCTCGTCGGCCGTGCTCTACAAGAACGTGGTCACCTACGGGAGCCTGACCGGGCTGCCGTCGTTGGCGCTGCACGTGCAGTTCATGAACAACCCGAAGCGACTCGCGATCACCGAGGGCAAGTTCTTCCAGCCCGGCAACCTGCGAACGATGGCCTACAACCTGCTCAACCCGGCTGCGATCAGGTTCTCGCACAAGTATCCGTTCCTGTTCCCGCAGCACATCTCCGACGTGAAGCGCTTCCCGGAATCCAAGCTCGACTGGATCGAAGGCCACTGGAGCCTCACCGGCGGCTACCCGTTCTGGTGCCTCAGCGCGGTCGTCGGCACGCTGTTGACGCTGTTCCCCTGGCTGGCGGTGAGCGAGCGGGTGACGCGCTTCCGGATCCCGTTGTTTGCTGCGTTCGTCGCCGCCAGCACGGTGTTCGTGTCGTCCGCGATCACGCAGCGCTACCTGCACGACATGTTTCCCTTCCTGCTGCTGGCAGGCGCGATCGGCGTGGAAGGACTCCGCCACGCTCAGCGCGACACGCTCTGGGTCCGGCGCGCCATGCCGTTCGTCGTGCTACTCGGGCTGTTCACTTGCTACGCGAGCGTCTCGCTGTCCTCGGTAGGCTGGCAGCGCTGAGCCGTCGTTCAGCGGCGCGACTTCGCACGCGCTCGGTTGATGCGCGCACCGACCGCGAACAGCTCCGCGCCACTGCGCACCATGCTCGGCAGGCCGAGCTTCGAACCCGCGACGTCGCACCACTCGCCGAGCGGGATCTCGAGGAATCGGTCGCGATCAAGCGGCGCCGCACCTTCGCCGGTCAACAAGCGGCCGAGCAGCTCGACGTCGAACACCCAGCGCGAGTGGAACGGCTCGCGTATGGCTGCGCGCAAC
>DASUME010000374.1:0-12845 GCA_036277895.1 Polyangiales bacterium | reverse complement strand
GCGGCGCTGGGTGAAGCCGAGCCGATCGACCTGGTGGTGCTCGACTACGTGCTGGGACGTCAGTCCTGCATCACGTTGTGCGAGGCGATCCGGGGGCTCGCGTTCGGCGCCGATCTACCGATCCTGGTGATCAGCGCGGCGAGCGACAGCGCGACGCAGCGAGCGGCGATCGACGCGGGCGCGGACGACTTCCTGAGCAAGCCCGTACATCGCGGCGAGCTGTTGTTGCGCGTGCGCTCGCTGATCCAGTTCCGGCGCTTGAAGCAGGAGCTGGCGGCGAGCAACGAGCTGCTCACCCAGCAGCGCGACGCGATCCTGCGCGTGCAGCAGCAGAAGGACGAGCTGATCGAGGTGATCGTGCACGACCTCAAGAACCCGCTGGCCGCGATCGCTGCCAACGCGGAGTTCTTGACCATGGCGCGCGAGCTGAACGAGGACTTCCGTGATTGCTCCAACTCGATCGCGAGCGCCGCCGAGAACATGCTGCGCATGGTGCACAACATGCTCGACGTCTCGCGCGCGGAGGATGCGTCCCTGGTGATGCACCCCGAGAACATCGACCTCGGCGCGCTGGTGCACGAGACCTGCTCGCTGATGACGCGGCGCGCGGAGGAAAAGCGCGTGACGCTGGTCGGCGAGGCCGCAAGCAAGAACCTGATCGTGCGCGCCGACCGCGATCTGCTGCGCCGCACGCTGGAGAACTTGATCGACAACGCGGTGCGCTACACGCCGAACGGCAGCCGCGTGACGATGAGCGCGGTCGCGCAAGAGTCCGAGATCGCGATCACGGTCGCCGACGAGGGCCCCGGCGTTCCGCCCGCGCAACGCGAGCGCATCTTCGAGAAGTACGCCCAGCTGGACCGCAGCGAAGACCGCGCCCAGAAGCGCTTCGGCCGCGGCATCGGCCTGGCGTTCGTGAAGCTCGCCGTGGTCTCGCACGGCGGACGCATCTGGGTGGACGAGAACCACCCCAGGGGCTCCAGGTTCGAGCTCAGGTTCCCGCTGAGCGCCTGAGAGCCTGGCAGAAGGGTCAGGGCTCGCTGGCGTTCTGAATCAGCGCCACCAGCGTGCTGCCCTCGAAGTGCGCCAGCGCCGCACGCGCGCGCAGCTCATCGAGCACGTACGTGTCCCCGTTCTTCTCCAGGTGCGTGATGCCCGTAAACTCGCCCTCCAGGGCCTCGCGCGCAGCCTTCAGCCTGCGCACCGCCTGATCTGCCGCGCCGATGCGCGACAGATCGTCGATGCGCGCGAATGCTTCCTCCAGCGTGCTCACCAGCTCGGCGTGCTTCCACGGCTTCTGGATGTAGCGATGGATCTCGCCGCTGTTGATCGCCGCCAGCGCCGTCTCCAGGCGCGCGTTCGCGGTCAGCAAGATGCGCACGGGCGCGAGCGCCTCGGCGCGTGCGTAGGAGACCAGCGTGACGCCGTCCATGTGCGGCATGTCGATGTCGGACAACAACAGATCCGCGCGCTGCTCGCGCAGCAGCTTCAACGCTTCTTCGCCGTCGTTGGCCACCCGCGCGTCGTGCCCCAAAGAGCGCACCACGCGCGCCAGCACCTTCGCGATCTCGGTGTCGTCATCGGCGATCACCACCGAACGCTTGAGCTTGTCGTTCATAGCGCCAACCACCTCCTCCAACCCGGTCGCGCCATCGCGGTCAGGATCGCGTCGAGCTCACGTCCGAGCTCGCGCGCGTCCTGGTGCCGCTGCTCCGGCATCTTCGCCAGCGTGCGCACCACCGTACGCTCCAGCGCCTCCGGCAGCGGGCCGAGCGGGCTCTCCGGCGTCGGTACCGGCTCCTCGATGTGCTTCGCGATCACCGTGCGCGGATCGGACGCATCGTACGGACAGTTGCCGGTCAGCATCTCGAACAACACGCAGCCGAGCGAGTACAGGTCCGAGCGCCGGTCAGGCGGGTTTCCGTACGCTTGCTCGGGCGCCATGTACCACGGCGTGCCCAGCGTGCCGGCCTTCTCGTCCGGGCGCGCGCTGCTCAGCGCGGCACCGAAGTCGAGCACCTTGATCCGCTTGTCCGGCAGCAGGAACACGTTCTCCGGCTTGAGGTCGCGGTGCACGATGCCGGCGCTGTGCGTCGCCTCCAGCACGTCCGCGATCAGGCGCGCGATCTGCACCGCCTCGGTCGGGTCGAGCGCACCCTGGCGCGCGATGCGCGACGACAGCGTCTCGCCGTCGAGCAGCTCCATCACCATCGCGATCCGTCCATCGGGGAGCCGCAGGATGTCGTACACGTCGACCACGCCCTGATGGCGTGTGGCCGCGGCCGCGCGCGCCTCGCGCAGCAGCGCCGCGTTCGCCTTCGAGGTCTGCGTGTTGGGCAAGCTCCACAGCTTGATCGCTGCCGGTTTCTTGAGCAGCCGATGCTCGGCCCGGTACACGATGCCGAGCGCGCCGCGTCCGAGCTCCTCGATGATGCGATAGTCGCCGATCGACTGCGGGGTGGCTTGCGGACCATAACGATGCGTCTCTGGCTCGAGCACCGGCATCGCGCGCCGCAGGTAGGCCTCCAGGTGGCCCTGCGAAGCGCGCACGCTGATCGTGAACGCGTGCCGCTTGCCCTCCAAGTCCACGCCGAAGCTGCTGAAGCGCTCGTCGCGCGAGGTGAAGTCGATGTTGCCGATCAAGGCCAGGCGCGCGACGACCGCATCCGCGATCGCGGACTTGAGGTCGAGGCAGGTCACCAGGCCGCGCGGGAATTCCAGCGTCACCGAGTGCAGCCCGTTGCGGCTGGGGGTGACGTGGATCGCCTCGGCATGGGTGCGAACGACGGCGTACAGGAGCGCATCGGCAACGGCAGTCGGCGAAACTTGCAGCACGGGCCGATCGTACCAGGGCCTCTACGCTCCCGTATAGCGACCGGTTCCAGGGAGGGCACGCCGGCCTGCCCTCCGCGAGGCTCGCGGGCGCTCGCGTCCCGGGGCAAGCGAGGCTGCTTCGGGACTGGGTCCGCGAAACCTGTGCACGGGGAAGCTCGCTGCTAGAGTGCCCGCCGCATGAGCTTGCTTGGCATCGAGCGCGACGGCGCGTCTCCCTCCCCAGATAGCTTCGGGTCCAGCGGGAGCACTTACACGGGGCGCGCCCAGCAGACCACCATCTCGGGTCGCGTGCCCGCGCCGCGCTGGGCGAGCCCGTGGTGGCTGCTGTTCCTGGGGCTGGCGATCGCGGAGGTGGTGGCGCTCGGGGTGCGCGAACATCGCGTGCCCGTCGAGAGCGACTGGTCGGCTGCGGCGGAGCACGTCCGCGCACAGCTCGGTCCGAAGGACGCGGTCACCGTGGCGCCCGGCTGGGCGGATCCGCTGCTGCGGCTGTACCTGGGCGATCGCCTGACCTTGCGCATCTCGGCGCGCTCGGACCTCGACGCGTTCGAGCGCCTGTGGGTGTTGTCGATCCGCGGTGCCCGCGCGCCGGACGCGCCCGCGCGCCAGCCCGACTACGAGGAGACGGTCGGCCGTGTGCGCATCGAGCGCTACGACCTCGGCCGCTCCACCGTGTTGCTCGACTTCGCGGATGCGCTGTCCACCGCGCACGTGGAGATGATCCAGGAGGGCGCGAGCGTGAGTTGTCCGCTGCGCACGTTTCCACCCAGCGTGCTGCAGGGTGGGCTCGGCGGCGGTGTGGTCGCGCCTCGGCAGCGCTTCCAGTGTGACTTCGACCGACCCTGGCTGTGGGTCGGCACCACGGTGATCGAGGCGCTGGACCTGGCGCCGCATCGCTGCATCTGGAACCACCCGCAGGGCAAGGAGCCGATGGCGATCACGTACCGGCAGATCCCGCTCGGGCCGCGCATCGTGCTCCACGGCGGCCTCGACTACCACGACGAGCGCGACGCCAACAAGGCGCCGGTGAAGCTGCGTGTGTTCCTCGACGGCAAGGAGGTCGCGGACCTGATGCATCGCGACGGCGACGGCATGAAGCGCTGGGAGATCGATCTGCGCAAGACGCTCGGCACGGCGATCCCGGTCAAGGGCGACCTGCGCTTCGAGGTCACCACTCCCGAGGCCTTCCGACGCTCGTTCTGCTGGACCGGAAGCGTGCAGAGCGCGCTGCGTGAAGATCCGAAGGTGAAGCCATGAGCGTGGTGACTCCGCCCGCACACGTGGGCTGGCGCGACCACCTGGTCGGCGCGCTGATCGGCATCGCCTACGTCGCGGTGCTGCTCGCGACCTCCAGCGAGCTCGCGATGTCGCGCGACGAGAGCTTCTACGTGGTCGCCGCCGAGGACTACGGCAACTGGTACGCCGACCTGTTCACGGATCCGGAGCGCGCGCTCGAGCAGAAGTCCATCGATCGCCACTGGAGCTTCAACAACGAGCACCCGGCGTTGATGAAGACGTTCTTCGCCTGGAGCTGGCTGCTCGATCAGCGTGGCTGGCCGGCGCTTCGCGAGGCGGTTGGGCTGGAGCGGGACACGCTGTTCAGCGTGCCGTCGATGGCATACCGCTTCCCCGGCATGGTCAGCGCGGGCTTGATCCTGTGGCTGATCTACATCTTCGGTGCACGCGCGGCCGACCGCCGGCTCGGCATCTTCGCGGCGCTCGCGTACGCCACGCTACCGCGCCCGTTCTACCACGCGCACCTCGACTGCTTCGACGTGCCGATCGTGTTGATGGTGCTGTGGGTGACGTACTGCTATTGGCGCTCGCTGGTGCGCAAGCGCTGGGCGATCTGGACCGGCGTCGCCTACGGCTGCGCGCTGGCCACCAAGCACAACGCGTGGATCGTGCCAGGCGTGCTGCTCGTGCACTACGCCTGGGTGCTCGGTCAGGAGCTGGTGCGCCGCAAGCGCGGCGAGCGCGAGCGTGTGATCCTGACGCCGTACTGGCTGATCGCGATGGTGATCCTGGGACCGCTGATCTTCATCGGCAGCTGGCCGTGGATCTGGCACGACACGGTGCCGCGCTTCCTCGGCTACGCGCGCTTTCACCTGCACCACGACTACTACAACATGGAGTACTTCGGGGTTAACTACTTCCGGCCTCCGTTTCCCACCAGCTACGCGTTCGTGATGACGCTGTTCACGGTGCCGCTCACGATCGTGGTGTTGATGGTGTTCGGCGTGGCGCTGCGCGTGCGCGCGCTGATGCCCGAGAAGGTGGCGGACTGGTTGATGCCGCGCGGTGAGCTGCGCGCCGACGCACGCGCCACCGACGTGCTCTGGTTCGGCCAGGCGATCGTGCCGCTGCTCGTGATCGCGATGCCGGGCACGCCCATCTTTGGCGGCACCAAGCACTGGTTCACGGCGTACCCGTTCTTGTGCCTGTTCGCGGGCTTCGCGGCGCTGCACGTGCTGGTGAGCGCGGAGTCGCGGCTGATCAGCCGTGGCCTCGCCGAGGCCTGGCCGGTGTCGGCGCTGTCGATGGCGGTGCTGCTCGCGCCGGGCTTCGCGGAGACCGCGCACTCGCATCGGTTCGGGCTCTCGCACTACACGCTCGCCGCCGGCGGCGTGCCGGGCGCCGCGGACTACGGCATGAACCGCCAGTTCTGGGGCTTCACCACCGGCAGCGTGGTGGACTTCCTGGTCTCCAAGATGCCGAACGGCGGCAGCGTCTACCTCGCCGACACCACGTTCACCGCCTTCGAGATGCTCAAGCGCGACGGCCGATTGCCGCCGAACATACGAGCCGAAGGCCGGATCAGCGAAGCCGACTACGTGCTGGTGCACCACGAGCACCACATGAACGAGCTCGACTTCCAGTCGTGGATGGCCCACGGCGGCGCGGTCCAACCGGTGCACGTGCTGACCTACGACGGCGTCCCGATCGTCAGCATCTACGAGCACCCCCGCCGCCGCCGCAACTAGCCTCACAACGTGGTCTTGGACGTAGTCGTCGGCGTAGGCGTGGTCCTAGACCTGCGACGTGGACCTCGACCCTTACTCACTCCGAGAGCTACGAGAGCCCAGAGAGTCGCCCGTAAGTGTCGAGGTCCATGTCGCACGTCGAGGTCCATGACGACGACTGCGACGACGACCAGGTCTATGACGACGTTGGGCGGGCTTGCGCTTAGAGGTGCTTCTTGAACAGCAGGTTCAAGGCGTGGACGTCCCGTGCCCTCAGGCTTCGGAACGCCAAACCCACGCCTTCCCCTCTCGTCCACCTGACGAACATCGGTAGCTCGCCCTCGTACTTGGCCTCGGGGATCGCGATCTTCAGCGTGACCTCGGCGCCGAAGCGCAGAGGGGAGCTGATGTGCACGAAGATGCCACCCAGGCTCATGTCGCGCGACTCGCCCACGTACTCCTTGCCTTCGTGAACGATCACGACGGAGTGCTCAATCGGGTAGCGATCGTGCGATCGTTTTTCGTGCAACGAGTGCCTCCGGTGGGAGCGCGCGCGAGTGCGTGCTGATCCGAGGATAAACGAACAGGACGAGGCGATGCTGAAAGATGAGCCGGCGACCCTCACGCAGCGCAGCGCGCACCCGCTCGACCGCGGCTTCCTGGGGACTTGTAGCGTGCTGGCCGTCGCGGTCGCCTGCTCGATCGCGGTGATCGCCGCGCCGCGTCCAGTCCAACCGAGTCGGCTGCCCGCCTTGCGGGTTCCGCTCGCGGAGGGCCGGCGCGCGTTCGGCGAGCATGCTCTCGACCCAAGGCCGCTGCCGCAGGCCGCGTGGTTCGAGCGCTGGTACGAGCTGTACAACGAAGCCGGCCTGAACGAGCGCGAGCGGGCGGTCGACCTCTCCCTGGTCGCCGCGCAGCGCTCCGAGCTCGCGCGCATCTCCCGCGAGAGCTTCCCCAAGCTCGGCGACGCGGGCGTACGTGCGCTGATGGACACGCTCACCGCACGCGCGCTCGACGCGCTCACGCGCCGTGACCCGCCCACCGAAGCCTACGGCTTACTCGGCGGCTTCCCCGCGCTGCTTGCACACTACGGGTACACCGACGAGGCGTACACGCCGATCGCGCCCCCGCGCGTGATCGAGAACCTGTACCGGCAGCGCTTCAACCTGATCAGCGAGCGCCCACTCGACAGCGACATCGATCGCGCGGACCGCGCGCTCGCCGAAGGCTGGATCGCGCTGCACGGCGAGAGGCTTCCCAACGAGCGGCGCGCGAAGGCCGCGCAGACGTTCGCGCAGCTGGGCGGCATCGACGCGCGCGAGGCGCTCGCGATCTGGCTCTACCACGGTGAGCTCAAGGACGACGCGATCGCGCTGCTGGAGCGCGCGTACGAGCGCAGCGGTGCGTTGCGCATCCGCAACATGCTGCTCTTCCTGCGCCGCACCTGAAGCGCATTTCGCGCGTCGGCTCACGAGCGCTCGGGGTGATTCGTCCGACGTCATCGCTTTGTCGCATAAACCTCCTGGGCTCGTCGTTCATCTGACGTCCGACTGCGCTCCACTCACGGTGCCCCATGCGACTCCGCAACTCCCACTCCCGCGAGCTCGTCAGCGTGCCCTCGTTCGCGCTCGGCGGCAGCTTTGCCCCGCTGCACGAGCCGTTTCGCGCGCCGATCAGCATCGCGTCGGCCGGGCGCGACGCCGTCGTCCTGCGCACGTCGCTCTGCGCCGCCGAGGGCTTCTCCATCGTGCCCGTGCACTGGGAGATCGCGCGCGACCCGAGCTTCATCACGCCCGAGCGTTACGGCCTGCTGCTCGCTCACGAGCACGCTGGCTTCGACATCGAGGTGAGCCTGAACGGTCTCGAGCGCGGCCGCTCGTACTGGGCGCGCCTGTGGGCCGGCGGCACCTGGAGTCGCGCCGTCCGCGTGCGCACGGGCCCGCGCGCCAATGGCTCCTCCTCGCTCGCCCTGCGCTCGCGTCTACTTCGGCAGCAGGCCCGGCGCGTACAGGCAGACTAGCGCAGTGCCGATCGCGACGTAGGTGATGCCGAACAACAGCGGCAGCGCCACTCGCTTCACCGCATGCCCCGAGTAGCGCGTGACCGCGGCCACCAGCCATGGCCCGGCCCACACGCCGAAGATCGCCAGCCACAACTTCGCGTCGTCGCGCGCGAGCAGCGCGCTGAGCTTCGGGCTGCGGCGCTTCTCGATCTGCGTCAGCCACCACGGCCACGTCTGCAGCCGCTCCCACATCACGTCGACCAGGATCACCTGCACGTAGCCGAGCGGAATGCCGAGCGCGCACGCGAACCACGCAGGCCACTCCAGCTTGTACAGCGCGAGCGGCATCGCCACGAACATCCCACCGAAGGGGTTTACGCAGGCGACTACGAACAGAACGACATAGTGCCACATCGGCCGATCACCTCAGCCGCCACGGCTACTTCTTGGCTGAGGGCGCCGAGGCAGCTTCGTCGGAGGGGAGCGGCGGCGGGAACCACTCGTCCACGCGCTTGAGGTAGCGCTTCGCGCGCACCTGCGCGACCTTGTTGTTCATGCGAATGTCGTCGCCCTGATCGGGCGCGGTCAGGATCTCGGTCAGCAGCGCGACGAACAGCTCGCGGTCCTGCTTTCCGACCGCGTAGGTCTTCGCGTAGCTGAGCAGGATGAGCTGATTGCGTCGCTTGCACACCTCGAGCGCGCGGTC
Source organism: Polyangiales bacterium (assembly GCA_036277895.1). Taxonomy (GTDB): domain Bacteria; phylum Myxococcota_A; class Polyangia; order Polyangiales; family DASUME01; genus DASUME01. The sequence goes on along the minus strand of DASUME010000374.1, from coordinate 4,339 downwards.
GTAGTAGGCCTTGGACCGGCCCAGGTCGCCGCCGAAGATCTCGGGGAACGCCCCCTCGACGGTGCCGAGCACGCCGAGCGCACCGGCGTCCGCGAAGCCCGGCTCCAGCTCCACGCTGCGCTCGAGCATCGCACGCGCCAGCGGTGCGTCCGCGAGCACGTTCAGATCGCCGCCCGAGTTCGCCATCATCGAGCCCCAGGCCAGCCCGGCCCAGTACAGCCCCGGCACGTCGTCCTTGTCCTTGTAGACGCGCGTCAGGTAGGCCTTCAGCTCGTCGACCTTCTTGGTCGCCAGCACCTGCTCGAGCCTGCCCTCGCGGTCGTGCCGGTGCACCACGCGCAGCGCCAGGTGCGACGAGCGCTCGTAGAGCAGGCGGATGCGCTTCTCCAGCTCGTCCGCTGCCTCGAAGTCGCCGCGCTGATCCGCGTCCTCCCACTCGGCCGAGAGCCAGCCATACGCGTAGACCACGTACGTCTTGGCGAGCCCGGTCAGCAGGTTCTCGTTGTTCGGGCTGATGCGGACCAGCGCTTCGGACTGCAAGATCGCGCCTGGCACGGCCTGGCCGAAGATCTCGTAGTCCCAGAAGCCATTGAAGCCGAGTGCGCCTGCTTCGGCGACCTTGACGGTCGAGTCCGCCGCGATCTTCTCGAGCTTGCAACCGCCCGTGGTGAGGGTGGTACAGAGGGCTAGCCACAGCGCCGAAGCGCGAACGTATCGCTCCATGATCTCGCGACCATGGTAACCGATCTGGGAGCGAGGTCACGCGCTCGGCGCAGTCACGCGAGGCTGACGTCGCCGACGGCCTGCGCAGCGGCGCGCGCCTCTGCGGTATCCGGCACCTTCTGGCCCATCTTCATGAGCAGCGGCACCAGGTACTTCGACATCTCCTGGAAGTCGTTGACCTCGGGCGCAAGCATCTTTGCGATGCCCTGCACGGTCACCATGCCGACGATCACCAGCGCCAGCTGCGGCACCGGATGCACGTGGTAGTTGCGGCCGATCGCGAGGATCTCGCCCACCAACTGGCCATAGTCGAGCTTGGACACATCGAGCACGCGGAACTTGCGGCCGAAGGCCTCCAGGTCCACGCGCATCTGGTCCCAGTCCACGTTCGCGCCGTACACGTGGTAGGTCTTCAGGTGGTGCACGGTGTCGTCCGGTGTGCCCATGGCGATGCACTTCGTCAGGTCGACGAACATCTCCAGGATCTCCGGCGTCAGCTTGGTGGCCAGCCCGACGTCGAACAGCACCAGCTTGCCGTCGTCGCGCAGCACCATGTTCCCGGGGTGCATGTCGGCGTGCATGAAGCCATCGACGAAGCACATCTGCATGGTCGCGCTGCGCAGCGTGTCCGCGATCAGCCGCTTGTTGGACAGCTGGTCCGGCGTCAGCGAGTCGAGCTTGATGCCGCGCACGAACTCCATGGTCAGGATCTTCTCGCCCGAGAACTCTTGCTCGATGGCCGGGAAGGTGAGGTTGGTGGCGTGCTTGAAGTTGTCCCGGAACAGCTCGTAGTTCGTGGCCTCGATGCGGAGGTCCGTCTGGCGCACCAGCCCCTCCACGAACTCCTTGGTGAAGCCGACCGGATCGGAGAGCCGAATGCTCTTGTGCAGCGCCAGCACCTTGGCGGCGAAGATCAGCATCGCGCCGTCGCGCTCGACCTGCGCGCGCACGTTCGGGCGCAGCACCTTCACCGCGACCTCGGGACCATCCTTGAGCCGCGCGCGGTGCACCTGGGCGACGCTCGCCGCCGCCACCGGCGCCTGATCGAACTCGGTGTACACGTTCTCGAGGGGCTGCTTCAGCTCGCCCTCGACCAGCAGGCGCACCTTGTCGAATGAAAACGGCGGGAGTTTGTCCTGAAGGGAACGAAGCTCGGCGATCATCTCCGGCTCGAAGAGATCGGGGCGCGAGCTCATCACCTGTCCTAGCTTCACGAAGCATGCACCCAGCCAGCTCATCGCCGTGCGCAGCATCGATCCCTGGAGGCGGGCCACTTCCTTGCGGCGCGCCAGCTTGTCCGAGATCGTTAAGGTACCGAGCCGGCGCACCCCGTAAGCGGCCAAGAACATGAGGAGGACCGCCCAGACCAGGAGGCCTCGCGCGGCGTTAGCGAAGGTGCGCACTAAGGACATCGTCCGGGAAAGTAACGTCCTGGAGCCATGGAATCAATTGGGCGAGGACGGAAGTTCGCGCCTCACGTGTGGGCGACGCGCGAAAAGTGCTCCGTGCCATACTTTCCGTCGCGCGCGGTCAGTGCGCGGCGCAACCACCAGGGGAAGCGATGGCCAGCAAGGTCAACGTCGATGAATTGAAGCGCTACTACCGGCAGATGTGGCTGATCCGACGCTTCGAGGAGGAGTCGGCTCGCGCCTACGCACAGGGCAAGATTGGTGGCTTTCTCCACCTCTACATAGGGCAGGAAGCGATCGCGGTCGGCGGTGCGGCCGCTTTGACCCCGGATGACTACGTGATCACGACCTATCGTGACCACGGGCACGCTTTGGCGCTGGGCATGAGCTCGCGCGCCGCGATGGCCGAGCTGTTCGGGAAGAAGACCGGCTGCTCCAAGGGCCTGGGCGGCTCGATGCACATGTTCGATCTGGAGCACCACTTCCTGGGCGGGCACGGCATCGTCGGCGGGCACCTGGCGCTGGCCTCCGGCGTGGCGTTCAAGCTCAAGTACAACGGTGAGAAGGGCGTCTGCCTGGGCTACTGCGGCGAGGGCGCCACCAACATCGGTGGCTTCCACGAGGCGCTGTCGCTGGCGGCGATCTGGAAGCTGCCTGCGGTGTTCATCGTCGAGAACAACGAGTACTCGATGGGCACGCCGCTCGATCGCACGCTGCCGGTGCGCGACATCACCACCCGCGCCGCGGGCTACGGCATGTACTCGGACCGCTTCGAGGCCAACGACGTGTTCGAGGTGCGCGAGAAGCTCAAGAAGGCCGTCGACCACGCGCGCAGCGGCAAGGGCCCGGCGCTGATCGAGATCCTCACCTACCGCTTCCGCGGGCACTCGATGAGCGACCCCGGCAAGTACCGCACGCCCGAGGAGGTCGAGCTGCGCAAGAAGAAGGATCCGGTGCGCGTCGCGCGCCAGCTGCTCACGGACAACAAGATCGACGCCAAGGAGCTCGATGCGATCGACGCCGACGCCGAGCAAGAGGTGCAGGACGCCGTGCAGCACGCGGACGAGAGCGGCTACCTCAGCGAGGAAGAGATGATGGAGCTCGTGTACGCGCCGAGCCCGGACGAGCTGTTCGCCGATCAGAAGAAGGCGCGCGCCATCGGCGGCAACATCGTGGGAGGTCCGTGATGCGCACCATCCGTTACCGCGACGCCGTGCGCGAGGCGATGATCGAGGAGATGAAGCGCGACGAGACCGTGTTCCTGATGGGCGAAGAAGTCGGCCACTACCAGGGCGCGTACAAGGTCAGCGAGGGCATGCTCGAGCTGTTCGGCGACAAGCGCGTGATCGACACCCCGATCGCGGAGGCCGGCTTCGCGGGCATCGGCGTGGGCGCCGCGATGGTGGGCCTGCGCCCGATCATCGAGTTCATGACCTGGAACTTCTCGGCCGTGGCGTTCGATCAGATCCTGAACAACGCGGCCAAGATGTACCAGATGTCCGGCGGCCAGCTGAACGTGCCGATCGTGTTCCGAGGGCCCAACGGCGCCGCGCGCCAGGTGGCCGCGCAGCACAGCCACGCGATGGAGCAGTTTTACTCGCAGGTGCCGGGCTTGTGGGTGTGCTCGCCGTCCACGCCGCGTGACGCCAAGGGCCTGCTCAAGACCGCCATCCGCGAGAACAACCCAGTGGTGTTTCTCGAAGGCGAGACGCTCTACGGCGTGAAGGGCGAGGTGCCCGACGAGAGCGAAGACGAGATCATCCCGTTCGGCAAGGCGCGCATCGCGCGCGAGGGCCAGCACGCCACGATCGTCACCTTCGGCCGCGCGTACTACGAGTCGTTCAAGGCGGCGGACATCCTCGCCAAGGACGGCGTGGAGTGCGAGATCGTCGATCCGCGCACGCTGCGCCCGCTCGATCACGAGACGATCATCGAGAGCGTGAAGAAGACCAACCGCTGCGTGGTCGCGCACGAACACTGGCCCTACGGCGGACCGGGCGCCGAGATCGTCGATCGTATCCAGCGCGAGGCGTTCGACTACCTCGACGCGCCCGTGCTGCGCGTCAGCGGCCGCGCGGTTCCCATGCCGTACGCCCACCCGCTCGAAGAGAGGGTGCTGATGCGCGCCGAAGACATCGTCACCGCCGTGAAGAGAGTTCTCTACCGGGAGTGAGCCTGTGGCCAAGATTATTGGATTGCCGAAGCTC
>DASUME010000373.1:0-8430 GCA_036277895.1 Polyangiales bacterium | reverse complement strand
TTCACTCGACCTCCTGCAGCGGCGGCGCCACCCAGGTGGCGTCTTCGTCCGTGCGCATCCGCAGCTGCAGCGCGTGGCCTCGGTTGAAGATCAGGCTGCCGTACACGCGCGACTCGGTGCCGGACAGGTACTCGGGGGTGGCGAACGCGACGTCGGCGGAATACAGCGAGCCGCGCAGCACGCCGATCACGCTCTCGTTCAGCGGCGGGTTCGCGCTCTGCACCGTGACCTGCACCGGCACCGCGACCCGCGTGCAGTCGTCGAGCCCGGGCACCTTCTCCTGCGAGCGCGCGACGGTGACCGTGAAGCTGGCCGCCTCGAGGCTGTTCTTGCGGGTGGGGCGGTTCGCCGGCAGCGTGTAGGTACCCTCGAAGGCGTCCCACAGCTCCACGCCGCGTACGCCGAGCGCAGTCGAAGCGTCCGGGCCGGTGGTGCAGGTGATGGTCACGCTGGCATCGAGATCCGCGGGACGCATGTCCGAGGTCGGCGAGCCTGTCTGCCCGTCCTCACAGGCGGCGAGCGCTCCCAACAAGATCCATGAACGTCGCATTCGGAGAGGGGACTCTCGCCGCAGGCGCGGCGCGCGTCAATAGGCCACGGCAACACCACCCACACCACGGCCGTGCAGAGCGCTCTAGACTAGGTCGCGCGCTCGAAGCGCGGCGCTAGCTGGCTGAGCCAGGCGTCGCTGCCGGAACGGGCGAGGAACGAGAGCGCAAGCGGGGCGCCGTCGAGCTCGCGTGCGGGCACCACCAGCTGCGGTGCGCCCGAGAGCGCCGAGAGCGAGGCCAGCTCCACCGTGCGTGCGCGGAAGGTCGCCAGCTCTTGCTCGCTCGCGTCCAGCCGCGGCGCGATGCCCGGCGCGGGCGGCACGAACAACAACACGCCGGGCGCACACAGCTCGTCGATGCGCGCGCGGATCCGCGCGCGCAGCGCGAGGTCTTCCTGCGAAGGGTCGGCGACCTCGCGGCACTGCTGCATGCGCGCGTCGATCGCGGCGCTCAGCTCGGGCGCGGCCTCCGTGTACCAGCCGCCGAGCGTCTGCCAGATCTCGCGCATGCGCAGCCGGTTGTAGGCCGCGGCCAGCGTGGCGAAGCCCTCGGGCGCGATGTCGATCGCCTCCGCGCGCACGCCCAGCTTGGCGAGCGCACCATCGAGCTGGTCGCGAAGCATCTCGGGCACCCCCGCGTCGTTCAGCGCGAAGGCGTCCTCCGCGACCAGCACGCGCTCGATGCTCTGCGAGGCCGCGACGCCGAACAGCACCTTGCCCACGGCGCCGAACGTGTGCGCATCGCGCGCCATGTAGCCGACCGCGTCGAAGCTGGGCGCCAGCGGCAGCACGCCGTCCGCGCTGAGCGCGCCGTGGGTAGCGCGGATGCCGAACAACCCGCAGAAGGCCGAGGGCACACGCACCGAGCCTGCCGTGTCCGTGCCGAGCGCGAAGTCGCACAGCGCCGCCGCCACCGCGGCCGCCGAGCCGCACGACGAGCCTCCGCACAGCCGGCCCTCCGCACGCGGGTTCTCGGGCGTGCCGTAGGCGTCGTTGATGCCCGCGAGGCTAAAGGCGAGCTCGTCGAGGATCGTGACGCCGACCAGATCGGCGCCCGCCTCCAGCAGGCCCGCGACCACCGGCGCGTAGCTCGCGGCGGGCTCGTGTGTACGCCGCCAATCGGGTGCGCCGAAGCTGGAGGTGTGGCCGCGGATCGCAAACAGATCCTTGGCCGCGAACGTAAGACCCGAGAGCGGCCCCTCGCCGTGACGGGCACGGGCCACCTGAGTCCCAGGCACGAACGCGATCTGGGGGCTCGCCATGGCCGAACTATAAACTCCCCGTTCGCGCCGTGCGACGCCCCGCGAGCGCGACGCCGAACCCGATCATGGCCAGGAACGCCACGCTGAGGAAGCCCGCGCTCCACACGACGGCGATCAGGCAGCACACCGCGACCAAAAACGACACTGCAGGCAGCCACGGGTAAAGCGGCACCCGAAAGGGTCGCGCCAGCGCCGGCTCGTTGCGACGTAGCTGAAACAGCGAAGCCATCGCGAGCACATACATCAGCAGGGCGCCGAGCACGGACAGCGTGATGATGTCGGCGGTGCGGCCCGACAGGATGGCGATGCTGCCGAGCACCATGTTGACCAACAACGCCACGCGCGGGGTGCCCGAGCGCGCGTGCACGCGCCCCAACACGCGCGGCGCGTAGCCCGCACGGCCGAGCTCCATCGTCGCGCGCGCGGCCGCCAGCAAGATGCCGTGGAACGACGCGATCAAGCCGAGCATGCCCACGCCGAGCAGCAGCGTGTAGAGCGGCGACGAAGGGCTCACCACGTGCGCGAGCGCGAGCGGCAGCGGGGCGTCGCTCGGCTCGCTGCTGCCCGGGGCGAACACGATCTCGCGCCAGCCGGCGACCCCGATCGCGCCGAAGAACACCACCAGCGCGAGCGTGACCAGCGTGGCGAGCGCGGCCCCGAAGCCGAAGGCCACGTCGCGCTGCGGGTTGGCGGCTTCCTCGGCCGCGTTCGCGACGCCCTCGATGCCGAGGTAGAACCAGATCGCGAAGGGCAGCGCGGCGAACGCGCCCGACCAGCCGTTGGGCAGCGGCTCGCGCATGAAGGCGGCGCTGTCGAAGTGCGGCAGCACGATCACCGCGAACAGCACCAGCTCCGCCACCGCGAGCACGGTGACCAGGATCTCGAACGCCGCGGCCTGCTTCACGCCCCAGGCGTTCAGCGCCGTGAAGACGACGTACGCGGCGAGCGCGACCAGCCGCACGTCGAGCGTGGGGTAACGCTGCGTGACGTAGGCCGCGATCGCCATCGCGATCGCAGGCGGCGCGAGCACGAACTCGATCACCTGCGCGATGCCCGCGAGCGCGCCGACGCGCGAGCCGAACGCGCGCGTGGCGTAGACGAAGGCCCCGCCCGCGCGCGGCAGCGCACAGGCCAGCTCGGCGTAGGCGAGCGCAAAGCCCGCGTACATCACGGTAACGACCAGCGTCGCCGCCAACATTCCCGCGCTGCCGCCATGCGGCAAGCCCAGGTTCCAGCCGAAGTACTCGCCACTGATCACGTAACCGACACCGAGACCCCACAGAGACAGGGGGCCGAGGGTCTTCTTCAGTGTCGCGTCCTGCACCCTCAGCTATAGCCGAACCTGGAAGGTGTGGATGAACACTTTCTATGCTTGCTAAGACGCGTTATCGTCTGACGAAGCATGCAAGTGCTCGTCCTCGACCAGGGCTACGCACCGCACCGAGTCGTGCACTGGCAACGCGCCATCTGCATGCTGTTCGGCGGCAAGGTCGAGGTGCTCGAGGAGTACGACGAGATCCTGCGCTCGCCGAGCCTGACCATCAACATGCCCGCCGTGGTGAGGCTGCTGAGCGGCGCACGGCGCCGGCCGCGCGTGGTGCGCTTCTCGCGCTTCAACGTGCTGCTGCGCGATGCCTTCACCTGCCAGTACTGCGGTGGCCGCCCGCACGCGCGCGAGCTGACGATGGATCACGTGATGCCGCGCGCCAAGGGCGGCGGCACGCGCTGGGGCAACGTCGTGGCGGCCTGCCGGGAGTGCAACCACAAGAAGGGCAGCCGCACCCCCGAGGAAGCCCGCATGCCACTGCTCCGCCCGCCCCACGAGCCCCGGTCCTTGCCTTCCGTCGGCCACCGGTTGGGGTTACGCGAGGTCCACGCGAAATGGGTGGTGTGGGTCCCCGCGTAACGCGCGAACGCGTGATTCGCGAGCAAAGCGAGCCCGCGGTGGGTGGGACCCGGCCGGCTCTGCCGGCTGGGCGGGGAGGTCGCGTGACCTGCCCGTGCGCCGCGAAGCGGCGCGATGATAGACTGCGCGCGTGCCCAGTCTCAAGCTCGTCCCGCTGCTCGGAAAACCTCGCGTTTTCCCGATCTACAAGAAGATCACCACCATCGGCAGCGCGGGTGGCAACGACGTCAACGTCGAGGGCGGCGGGGTCGCCGACTTCCACGCGCAGATCGTGTTCGACGGCCGCGACTTCAACATGTCCGAGGTCGACCGCGACGGCGAGATCGCGATCAACGGCAAGAAGAAGCGACGCACCAAGCTGGTGCACAACGACCGCCTGCAGCTCGGCGAAGTGCAGCTCGTGTTCTCCGTCTACGACGAGGCGATGACCGGCGCGCCCGACGACGACACGGACGCGGGCGAGATCGCGGGCCTGCGCAAGCTCTACGAGTTCAGCCAGGGGCTGATGCACATCCGAGACTTTTCGGAGCTGTTGCGGGCACTGATGGACGCGGTCGTCGACGTCACGCACGCGGACAAGGGCTTCCTCTTGCTCGTGCGCGAGACCGGCCCCGAGATCGCGGTCGCGCGGAACTTGAGGCAAGAGGACATCGCCGGTGGCGTGCGTCACTTGAGCGACAGCATCGTGCAGAAGGTGCTGCAGCAGCAGCGCCCCTTGATCGTGAGCGACGCGCTGCACGACGAGGAGTTCAGCAGCAGCGAGAGCGTCATGAACCTCAAGCTGTGCTCGGTCATGTGCGCGCCCCTGATCGCACAGGGCGAGCTGCTCGGCCTGCTCTACGTGGGCAACGACAACGTGGTGAACCTGTTCGAGGAGAAGAGCCTCGACGTGCTCACCATCTTCGCGGGCCAGGCGTCGATGATCCTGCAGACCGCGCTCTTGCTCGATCAGCTCAAGGGCGATCGCGACCGGCTGCAGGAGAAGCTCGACAGCAAGCGCTTCGGCGACATCATCGGCAGCTGTCCGGGCCTGGTCGAGGTGTTCAAGAAGGTGGAGAAGGTCGCCACCACGGACATCAGCGTGATGATCACGGGCGAGACCGGCACCGGCAAGGAGCTGATCGCGCGCGAGATCCACACCCGCAGCCCGCGCAAGAACGGGCCGTTCGTGGTGGTGAACTGCGGCGCGATCCCCGAGAACCTGATGGAGTCGGAGCTGTTCGGGCACGTGCGCGGCGCGTTCACCGGCGCGGTGGCCACCCGGCTCGGCAAGTTCCAGCAGGCCGACGGCGGCACGCTGTTCCTCGACGAGATCGGCGAGATGCCGGTGTCCCTGCAGGTGAAGCTGCTGCGCGCGCTGCAGGAGCGCATCGTGATCAAGGTGGGCGACAGCAAGCCCGAGCGCTGCGACATCCGTGTGGTCGCGGCCACGCACCGCAACCTCGAGGAGCGCATCCGCAGCAACGAGTTCCGCGAGGACCTCTACTACCGCCTGAACGTGGTCAACCTGCACCTGCCGCCGCTGCGCGAGCGCGGCGACGACGTGATCGTGATCGCCAAGTTCCTGCTCGGGAAGTACAGCGAGGAGTACGGCGCCAAGGTCAAGGGCTTCACCCCGAACGCGCTGATCGCGATGCGCAAGTACAGCTGGCCCGGCAACGTGCGCCAGCTCGAGAACCGGATCAAGAAAGCTCTCGTGCTGTGCGACCGCAGCCTGATCGGCCCCGAGGACCTGGATCTGTTCCCCGAGGCCCTGGAGCCGATCATGTCGCTCGCCCAGGCGCGCGAAGACTTCCAGCGCCGCTACATCCTCGAGGTCCTGGAGCGCAACAACGGCAACCGCACCAAGACCGCCCGCGATCTCGGGGTCGACCCGCGCACGATCTTTCGCTACCTGGAGCGAGAGCCCGACGCCCCCGAGCCCGGCGGCCCGGTGGAATGAAGCGCGACCCTTTCGTTCGGCTTACAGCTCGTGTAGGGATGATTCGTTCGGAATGCAGCGCCAGCCACAAGCGAGTTTCCGTTTCGCGAGCCTACTCTCGCTAGCGCTCCCCTGCGCCGGCTGCCTCGTCACCAACGAGCTCGACTTCGAGGCCAACCTGAACTCGCCAAGCGTGCGTCAGGTCTCGCCGCCGTCGCCGTCGATCGTGCCGTGCGTGGAGAGCGATGCGTGCCGGCAGGTGAATCGGCCCAACTCGCTCGCCTTCGAGGCCATCTACTTCGACCGAGACGTCGATCAGACGCTCTACGCGGCACCCTACATCAACGGCGTGGGGCTCAGCGGTGCCGAGGCCGTGGTCGAGATTCCGCCCAGCTTGCAGGAAGGGCCGGAGCATCAGTCGCCGGTCATCTGCATTCCGATCGCGATGCTCAAGCAGCCGTGTAACCGGGTCCGCTTGGTCGTCACGGACAACCTGGCCGATCAGCGGCGGCCGGTCGGAGAGCTGCTGAACCAGCCCAACGTCGATTTCGTCGAGTGGTATCTGAGTCCGTCGGCGTGCGATACGGAGAGTGGCGCGGGTCAGCCGTACACGAGCCTGCTCGACTGCCTGCCGCCAGACGGGGGACTCTAACGTGCGCGCCGCGGCGCTGTGCTTGCTCGCGGTGTGTGCGGCCGCATGCGCAGACGGCTCCCGGTCGAACGCCCCCTTACTCAACCGCTGTACGCAGGCGATCGAGTGCTCCCGTGACTCGATCTGCGACCCACTGGGGATCTGCGTGCAGCGCAGGGCGAGCATCCCCTACGAGTACCGCGTGCAGATCACGCCTACCGTCACGACCGACGCCGGCCAGCTGGCGGTCGCTAGCACCCAGCGCGCCATGCTCGGCGACGCGGGCGTGCTTCCCGCGATCGTGGTCGCTCGCGCCGTGACCGTGCGCGGCAGCGTCCGTTCCGCCGACAACGCTGCGCTGGAAGCCGAGCTCGTGTTCACGCCGCGCGATGACAACGAGCTCGGCGGTGCTCGCAGCGCCTTCACCAGGCCCGGGGCCGACGGACCGGCCTTCGACGTCACTCTGGAGCCCAACCGTACCTACGATGTCTTGGTCTATCCACGCGGACCGGACAGCTTCAACTACCCGCCGTACACCTTCGAGCTGGCGACGGCCACGGGCGAACAGGTCGCGCCGTTTCAGTACGGCCCATTGACCTCGCTCAGCGGGACGGTACGAGACGAGAACGGTGAGCCAGCGCCGCGCGGCGCGCGCATCAAGACGCGCTTCCGAGAGCGTCTGCTCGCGAGCTCGTCGGTCGGTACGATCGGTGACGCGGGAACGTTCGAGGTGAGGCTTCCGCAAGCCGTGCTCGACGCCCCGGACGGACACGAGCTGGCACTGGACCTCAGCGAGGTGAAGGTTCCGCAGAACGTTCAGATCGCCTTCGACATGTCGAAGCTGCCGCAGCGAGGCGAGTGGGTGATGCCAGTCGTGCCCGACCCGGTGCTCTTCACCGGCACCGTCGAGATCGCCGATCTGAAGAACGTGCCCTTCAACGCGGTCAACGCGCAGCTCACCTTCATCTCGAAGTTTCCGATCCCGCCGGGCAACATGTACCAGGGCAACATGGACTGGTGCCAGCTGCGGCGGTCCCCCGCATCCAAGGACACCTTTCGCTGCAGCGCATACGTGCCGACCAATGTCGACTCCGAGCTGCGTATTGGGATCGAACTGCTACCCGGTGACTACGACATCGTGATCGCGCCCTCTGGCACCGCCCCGACACCCCAGCGCCTGGCCACCGCGATCGACTCCATCGACATTCAGACACAGTCGGACGCCGGCTTGGCGCAAGGACCCAACGCCTACTCTCTGAATGCCGTCACGCAGTACGAGATTACGGTGAACAGCCCGGGCAACCGACCGATGCCGTCGGTCGTCGTATCGGCCAACGCGCTGGGGGTGCGCGCGGACTTGCCCGAAGTGGCTCTCTACAACCGGAGCGATAGCCGGAGCACGGTGCACGATGGCAAGGCGCGCGTGGCGGTCGACACCGGCGTCTACGATCTCATCGCGGCCCCTCCCGAAGACAGCGGGTACGCCTGGGTACTCGCCTTCAACCGCCGGGTCGACTTTCCGCCGCCGAAACCGGGCGAAGTCACCTGGCCCACGTACACGCTGCTCCCGCAGCTGCCCGTGATCCTCCGCGGCAGCGCCGTCACTGCAGATGGGAGCCCGGTGGCACAAGCGAACGTCGATGCGTACGCACTCGTTCCAGACATCGAGCGCGGACCCGATCGCGCCGTCCGGATTGCGCACGCGACGACCGATCGAGAGGGCAAGTTCGCACTGCAGATGCCCCCGCGTATCGGCTCGGATGATGACGTGCTCAACGACGCCGGTGTCACCGACGCGAGCGCGGACGCTCAGCGGTAGCGCACGCCGCGGACTTCGAAGGTTACGGGGCCTTTGGGGCGGTGCACGGTGACCTCGTCGCCGATCAGCTTGCCCAACAGGGCGCGGGCGACCGGGGAGTCGATGCTGATGAAGCCGCGATCGGCGTCGCTCTCGTCGGCGCCGACGATGCGGTAACAGATCTGCTTGCCCTCGTCGTCCTCGAGCTCGACCCAGGCGCCGAAGAAGACCTTGCGCGTGCCGTCGGCTGGGATGTCGGTGACCACGGTGAGCTTGTCGACGCGCTTGGTGATGAACTCGATCCGCTTGTCGATCTCGCGCAGCTTCTTCTTGCCGTAGATGTACTCGGCATTCTCCGAGCG
>DASUME010000372.1:0-2248 GCA_036277895.1 Polyangiales bacterium | reverse complement strand
GAGCGAACAGGCGGCGAACGTGCGCATTACGATCTTCTTCGCGGACCGCGACCCGATCGGTCCCTATCGGCTCCAGGTGCCCGCGCGCCGCACACTGCACATGCGCTTCAACGACCTGCGCGAGCCGGCGCCGATCCCGCGCGCGACGCCGTACGCATCGCTGATCGAGAGCGACGTGCCGATCGTGGTGCAACACACGCGCCTCGACTCGCGGCAGTCCGCCAACGCTCTGATCAGCACAATCGCCTTTCCCGTTCCTTGAACGACGCTGCAACAGAGAGGAGACAGAAAAATGAGCCAGACGGTCAGCGACTTCATGATCGGCAGACTTCACGAGTGGGGGATCCGTAGGATCTACGGTTATCCAGGAGACGGCATCACCGGGCTGACCGCAGCGCTCGATCGAGCCGAGGGGCAGGTCCGCTTCATCCAGACGCGCCACGAGGAGAGCGCGGCGTTCGCGGCCTGTGCCGAGGCGAAGTTCGGCGAAGGCGCCGGCGTGTGCTTGGCCACGTCCGGGCCGGGCGCGATCCATCTGTTGAACGGACTCTACGACGCCAAGATGGATCACCAGGCCGTGGTCGCGATCGTGGGGCAGCAGGCGCGCAGCGCGCTCGGCGCCGCGTACCAACAGGAGGTCGACCTCGCCACGCTGTTCAAGGACGTCGCCAGCAGTTTCTGCGAGGTGTGCATGGACCCCGCGCAGGCTCGGCACCTGATCGACCGCGCGATGCGCATCGCCCTCTCCGAGCGCACGGTCACGTGCATCATCGTGCCCAACGATGTCCAGGATGCCCCCGCGGTCGCGACTCCTGCGCGCAAACACGGCACCGCGCTCAGCGGGATTGGCTTTCGGCGCGGGCGTGTGGTTCCGCAGCGCGAGGAGCTGCAGCGTGCGGCCGAGGTGCTCAACGCCGGCGAGCGCGTCGCGATCCTGGTCGGCGCGGGCGCGCTCGGCGCCACGCGCGAGGTCGTGCAGACCGCGGAGGCGCTCGGTGCGGGCGTGGCCAAGGCGCTCCTGGGCAAGGGGACCGTCCCGGACGAGCTGCCGTTCGTGACCGGCTCGGTCGGCTTGCTCGGCACCAAGGCCACGGACGAGATGATGCGGGAGTGCGACACACTGCTGATGATCGGCAGCTGCTTCCCGTACTCGGAGTGGCTGCCCAAGGAAGGCCAGGCGCGCGGCGTGCAGATCGACGTGGCCCCGCGTCGGCTCAGCCTCCGCTATCCGATGGAGGTCAGTCTGCATGGCGACGCGGTGGATACGCTGCGCGCACTGTTGCCGCTGCTCGAGCCCAAGACGGACCGGAGCTTCGCCGAGCGGGTCGCGCGCTGGACGCGCGATTGGTGGCAAGTCGTGGAGCGGCGCGCGCTGGAGAGCGCCGAGCCGGTCAATCCGCAGCGCATCTTCTGGGAGCTCTCCCCGCGGCTACCCGACGCCTGCATCCTGACCGCAGACTCGGGTTCGTCGACGGCATGGTGGGCGCGCGACCTGAAGATTCGCGAGGGCATGCTGGCGTCGTGCTCGGGCAACCTGGCGACCATGGGGCCGGCGCTCCCGTACGCGCTGGCCGCCAAGTTCGTGCACCCCGACCGCCCTGTGATCGCGAGCAGCGGGGACGGCGCGATGCAGATGCTGGGCAACAGCGTGCTGGTGACGATGGCGCGCCACTATCGTGAGTGGAGCGATCCGCGTCTGGTCGTGATCGTGCTCAACAATGGCGACCTCAACCAGGTGACCTGGGAGCAGCGTGTGATGGGCGGAGACCCGAAGTTCACGACCTCGCAGGAGCTGCCGGAGTTCCCGTATGCGCGCTACGCGCGCATGCTGGGACTGGAGGGGATCGAGGTCTCGCACTCGGACGACGTGGCGCAGGCGATCGAGCGCGCGCTGGCCGCCAAGTGTCCTTGCGTGGTCGAGTTCCACACCGACCCGGAGGTGCCGCCGCTGCCACCGCACATCACGCCCGAGCAGGCCAAGCACTTCATGAGCGCCATCGTCCACGGCGACCCGAGCGGCTGGCACATGATCAAGCAGTCCATGAAGGACTTGTGGAACGGCCGGTGAGCACACCGGTCGAGCAGGTGGTGGTGACCGTGTTGACGATCCCGACCGAGGATCGACCCGAGTCCGATGCCACCCTGCGCTGGAGCTCGACCACGATGGTCTTGGTGGAGTGCCGTGCGCAGGGTGCAACGGGCATCGGCTAGACGTACGCCCACGCCGCCGCGGCGAAGCTCGCCATCG
>DASUME010000371.1:0-3331 GCA_036277895.1 Polyangiales bacterium | reverse complement strand
CCAGCGTCGAGGAGTCGCAGCAGATCATCGACCGCTACCTCGCGCTGGGCGGCAACTTCATCGACACCGCGAACTTTTACACCAAGAGCCACTCCGAGAAGATCCTCGGTGACCACCTCGGCCGCCACCCGGCGCGCCGTGATCGTGTGGTGCTGGCCACCAAGTTCAGCGGCAACCTGTACCCCGGCGATCCCAACGGCGGCGGCTCGGGGCGCAAGTCGATCGTCGCCCAGGCGGAGAACTCGCTGCGCCGTCTGCAGACCGACTACATCGACCTCTACTGGCTGCACAACTGGGACGTGCACACCCCGATCGAGGAGACGATGGCGGCGCTCGAGGATCTCGTGCGCTCCGGCAAGGTCCGCTACATCGGCGTCTCGGACACGCCCGCCTGGAAGGTCGCCGAGGCGAACGTGACCGCGCGCTTCCGCGGCTGGTCGGCATTCATCGGCCTGCAGATCGAGTACTCGCTGCTGGAGCGCAGCGTCGAGCAGGAGCTGGTGCCGATGGCGCTCGAGCTCGGGCTCGGCATCACGCCCTGGTCGCCGCTCGCCAGCGGCGCACTGAGCGGCAAGTACACGCGCGCCAACGCCGGCAAGGTGCAGAGCGGTCGCGCCGCCTTCCTCGACGGCAAGTTCACCGACAAGACCTTCGATCTTATCGACGCCATGGAGCAGATCGCACGTGCCAAGGAGACCACGGTCGCGCGCGTCGCGCTGGCCTGGGTGCAGGCGCAGCCCGGCGTGACGTCGACCATCATCGGCGCGCGTACGCTCGCGCACCTCGAAGACAACCTGCGCGCCGCCGATCTGACGCTCGCGGCCGACGACCTCGCCCGCCTCGACGCGCTGAGCAAGCCGAAGTTTGGCTTCCCGCAGAGCATGCAGCCCATGTTCCCGGCCATCCACAACGGCGGAACCACCGTCAACGGCGTCTCGGCCGAGCCCTCGCCGTTCGTGATCACCCCCGGCGACGAGCCATACTGAGCGCGCAGATCGAGATTAGGGGGCGTGATGAACGAGCAAGCAGCGCTGTGGAACGGTACGGCCGGACGGGCCTGGGTGGACGCGCAGGAGCTGTTGGATGGCATGTTCGCGCCGTTCGAGCACGAGCTGGTGAAGGCCGTGGCGCAGCAGGGAGCTCGGCAGGTACTCGACGTGGGCTGCGGGACCGGCAGCACCACGCTCGCCATCGCCCGGCTCGCGGAGGTGCACGCCGTGGGCGTGGACGTGTCGCGGCCCATGCTGGAGCTGGCGCAGAAGCGCGCCGTGGGAACGCGCGCATCGTTCGTCGAGGCCGACGCGCAGCAGCACCGCTTCGCGCCGTACGACATGGTGGTGTCGCGCTTCGGCGTGATGTTCTTCGCCGATCCGCCGCGCGCGTTCGCGAACTTGCATCGGGCGGCGCGGCCGGGCGCGACGCTGCACATGCTGGTGTGGCGCAGCGCAGCCGACAACCCGTTCATGACCACCGCCGAGCGCGCGGTCGGGCCACTGCTGCCTCAGCTGCCGCCCCGCGTGGCGAACGGGCCGGGCCAGTTTGCATTCGCGGATGCAGAGCGCGTTCGGGCCCTGCTCACGGACAGCGGCTGGTCCGCGATCGACATCCAGCCTGTCGACGCGGAGTGCACGTTCCCGGAGCGCGAGCTGGTGCGCTACCTGACACGGTTGGGTCCACTCGGGCAGGTGCTCGCACAGCTCGACCCGGCGACCCGAACGCAGGCCATCGAGCTCGCGCGCGCCGCGTTCGCGCCGTACGTGCAGGGAGACCTCGTGCGCTACACCGCCGCCTGTTGGCGCCTGCACGCGCGCAGGGGATCGACGCAAGAGCGGCCGGTCGCGGCGAGCACCTAGCCGCGCGTATGCAATCTCGGGCTCGGCAATCGCTAGGGATAAGCGCGGATCGAACCGCGCTGCGATTTTGCACGGCTTGGTCGGAATTCATGTCCCATGTGGCTGCGATATTTGCAGCGGTGTGATTAGTAAGACGCAGGAGTCTTACTGCCATGAACATGCGCCCCTACTTACTTGCCGCACTCCTCTTCCAGGCCTGCTCGTCCGACAGCCCCACCTCTGACGGTGTAGACGACGCCACGGGTGATGGTGATGGCGACGACAGCGCCGAAGTCGACGCTCCGCGCCTCGACGCGGGCAGGCTCGATGGCGGCCGCCTCGACGCCACCACTCCGCCAGCGCGAGATGCTGGCGACGCGGGGCAAAAAGACGGCGGCGCGAGAGACTCGTCCGCGCTCGACGCGGCGGGCCCGGGTGAGGTCTCGAGCTGCGTCGCGGCGCTGAAGAAGGGCTGCGATCGCTACGAGAAGGACACGGCCTGCGGGAGCGTGATCACGCCCCAGACCCCGCTCACCGCCGGCGGGACGTGGGGAGGCGCGGACCTCCCCGCTGGGCCTTACGGAGTGATCATGGACTGGAACCAGGGCAAGGACTTCGCGAACACGCCGAGCCTGCTCGAGGGGACCTGCGATCTGATCGCCGGCTCGTTCGGCGAGCCAGCCGCGGTGACCGAAGACGTGCTCGATCTGCGCGGCGCGGACCTCGGCCTGTACACCGTGTTCCGCCCGGCGTGCCCGAAGGACGGCGAGAAGTACCCGGTCATCACCTGGGGCAACGGCACGTGCGGGCAGACGGGCGGCTACGCCACGCTGCTGTCGACGCTCGCGTCGCACGGCTTCGTCGTGATCGCGTCCAACTCGCGCTTCACCGGCGACGGCACCGTGATGCTGCGCGCGCTCGACTTCGCCAAGGCCGCCAACGCGGACGCCAACAGCCCGCTCTACCAGCGGCTCGATCTCGACAAGGTCGGCGCGATGGGCCACTCGCAGGGTGCCG
Source organism: Polyangiales bacterium (assembly GCA_036277895.1). Lineage (GTDB taxonomy): Bacteria > Myxococcota_A > Polyangia > Polyangiales > DASUME01 > DASUME01. The sequence goes on along the minus strand of DASUME010000371.1, from coordinate 482 downwards.
GCGCCACGACCAGCGCGGCGAGTGACCCGCGCATCAAGGCGATCATTCTCTGGAACGGCGTCAGCACCGGGCAGCAGGCCAAGCCCTTCCTCGCCGTCTCGGGCGATCGCGACATCAACGATCCGACGGTGGCCAGCCTGTCGTCGGCCGTGAACGCGTCCAGGCAGCCGGCGGGCTGGTTGTTCTATCACCAGGTACTGGAGACCGGCGGCAACGTCACCGGCCACCTCACGCTGATGCAGCAGCCCGAGCGCGTCACGGACGTGACCATCAACTGGTGGAAGTACATCTTGAACGGCGATGCCGAGGCGAAGAAGTGGTTCGTCGGCAGCGACTGCACGCTGTGCACAGAGAAGACCGCCTACGAGTACGGGCAGCGCGACCTCAAGTGAGCGGCTGATGCCCGCGCGCGCCGTAATAAACCACGTACGCGTAGCAGATCGCGGGCACGAACAGCGCGGCATGTACGCTGCTCTGGTCCG
>DASUME010000370.1:0-2049 GCA_036277895.1 Polyangiales bacterium | reverse complement strand
CAGAAGAACGCCCTGATCCGCGCGATCGGTCCGTACGCCAGCGTCGAGGTCGACACGCTCGCGTTCGACGTCTTCCCCGGCGATCATTTCTTGCTCTGCTCGGACGGCCTGCACGGCTACCTGCAGCAAGACGAGCTGGCCGCGATCTTCGACGGTCCGCTCGAGCAAGCGGCCTCGCGGCTGGTCGCGCTCGCCAACCAGCGCGGCGGCCACGACAACATCACCGCCCTCGTGGTCACCGTGGGCGACGCGTCCAACGAGCGCCACGCGATGGCGCAGCTGAAGCTCGACACGCTGCGCATCGCCACCTTGTTCCGCTTCCTCAACTACCAGGAGCTGGTCAAGGTCGCGAACCTCACGGACGTGCGGCACATGGTCGCCGACGAGTCGATCTTCGAGGAAGGTACGCAGGGCGACGAGCTGTTCGTGGTGCTCAAGGGCCGCGTGGCGGTGCGCAAGGGCAGCACGATCATCACCGAGCTCGGCCCGGGTGAGCACTTCGGCGAGATCGCGATGTTCGACCGCGGCCCGCGCAGCGCGAGCGTGCGCGCGATCGAAGAGACCAAGCTGCTGGCGATGAAGCGGCGCGACTTCCTCGGCATCGTGAAGCACGAGCGCGAGATGGGCGTGAAGCTGCTGTGGCAGTTCCTCGGCGTGTTCACGGAGCGCCTGCGCAATACCTCGCGCGAGCTCGGCGAGGCGCGCGGCAAGCTCGCGCTCGGCGTCAGCGATCTGCTGCACCTCGACGACGAAGACATCGAGGACATCACGTGAAGCGGCTCGCGCTCGCGTGCTTGCTCGCGAGTGCGTGCAAGCGCGCGCCGCCGAAGCCAGAGGCACGCGCCGCGCAGGTGACCCGCCAAGCCGAGAAGGTCGCGGAACCGATCACGCTCGCGGCGGGCGCGAGCGAGACGGTCGCGATCGGCGACGGCGTGCAGGTCGTGCTGTACGGCCCGGGACGGTATCTGTTGCGGGGCGAGCAGCTGCTGGTGGGCGAGGGCCTGGTGCGCGTCGACGTCGCAGCGCAGGCGGGACGGCACGCGTTCGCGCTGGCGTCGCCGGCGGGGCAGCTCGAGGTGCCGTTCGCGTCGCGGCTCGTGCTGCACGCGCCGCGCCAGCACGCGGCCGAGCTGGCGTTGGTCTCGGGCGAAGCGCTCGCGGACGGCTCGCTGCCGGTGGGCGCCAACAGGCGCGTGTGCTTCGGTGCGGTCGGCCCGCACGTGCTCGCGATGCCCGGCTTCCGCACCGTCGAGGCTGCGCTCGAGGCGCTGCCTTCGTCGCACGCCTGCGACCCCGATCAGGCGCCCGAGCTGGCCAAGCTGGACAGGGAGCTGGCCCAGCAGCTGGAGCTGTTCACGCGCAACAAGGCCGAGCAGGACGCCCTGGTGGCCAGCGCGCGCGAGCATCCGGCCGCGAGCCTGGTGCAAGACCTGGCCGCGCGCGGGCAACTCACGTTGGCGGCGCGCACGCGTGCGCTGGCCTTGCGCGCGCAGCTGTCCGCGGCCCAGCTCGGCGCGGCGAACGACCCCGCACGCACGGCCCTGCTCGCACGCGCGAACGAGCTGGAAGATCCGGCTCACTAGTGGGTTTGCGACTATGCTGCCCACGATGCGCGCCGTGTCGTCCGCTGTCTCGCTGCTCGCGCTCGTTGCGGCTGCGCGCGCGGACGACGTGCCGCTGCGGCTGATGCACGAGCCGATCCCGTACACGGACGTGAGCGACGCGTTCGATGTGCACGATCGCTTCGACATCGACATTCACCTCGACTACACGCACCTCAGCGACCGCGGCACGATCTATCGCGAAGCGCGCGCGGCCAGCGGCGCCGTCTCGCAGCAGAAGGTCGGCGAGAGCGAGATCGATCGCAACCTGCTCACGCTCGAGGTCGACCTCGGCCTGTGGCGCGACGTGATGGCGTTCGTGCGTATGCCGCTGGTGTTGAGCGACACGCGCTTCTTGCAGGGCACCACGGGCAGCGCGCTCGCCGGCAGCGACGGCAACTCGCTGTTCAACCTGCCGGTGCGCTCCGCCTCGCGCGCCGGGCTCGAC
>DASUME010000369.1:0-6946 GCA_036277895.1 Polyangiales bacterium | reverse complement strand
ACGCGAGCGCGCCGCCCGCGGCCGTGGTCGCCAGGTCGAGGTTGCCTTGCGCATCGCCATCGCTGTCGATCGGCAGGCTCGCGGTCGCGGCCACTCCCGTCGCATCGAGGCTCTGCAGGTGCACGCGGCGCGTGGCGGCATCGACCCAGGCCAACAGGTAGCCGGCTCCGAAGGCGGCCAGCGTGGGGCGGCCGAGGCTCGCGCCAAAGCCAGGCACGTCGTGCGCGGCGGCGACCGGCTTCGCATCGGCGCCGAGCAGCAGGGTGCGTCCTTGCGAGCCGTCGCGAAACGCCAGCAGGAGCTTGCCGTCGGCGCCTTGTGCAGACACGGCCGCGCTCGGGTTTGCGCCCGCGCCCGCGACCGGCGTGCTGTCGAGGGGCACGCCGTCGCCGTCGCTGCGCCGGGCGCGCAGCTCGACGCGCGCACCCGCTTCGTCGCTCCAGGTGGTGAGGAAGCCGGTCGCCGTCGCCGCAGAGTGCACACCGAGCTGGTTCGACTCGTCTTCGGCGACCGGCGCGTCCACCGCGTCGGCTTCGACGCCGAACCAGCGGCTGAACACGCGCGACTTGCCGGCGCGAAACTGCGTCCAGCTCAGCAGCGCGCCGCGCGCGTGCACGGCCACCGAGACGGGGCTCTGCGGATCGAAGAAGCGCTCCGCGACCACGGCATCGCTGCCGCTGCGCCCGCGGCAGCTGTTCTCCGTGCTCGGTCCTGCGTCGGCGCCGACGCCCGCGTCCGAGGCGCTGCCGTCGCTCGCGTCGAGGCGCACCGAGGCATCCATCCAGGGGCCGCCGTTATCGAGCGGTAACTGGCCCGGTGCGTCGCCGTCGTCCCCGCATGCTCCTACACATGCGTAGATGAGTGCTACGCATGCATAGTTGCCCATCTTGTGGGCCAGTTGCCATCGGGTGACGGATCGCACCCGCCGATCTTATCCAGGCTGGGTACGGCGAAGCTAGCGATGATCGACTGCGATCAGAACGCGATACCGATCTGCAAGCCGCTCGGCCATCCACCTCGCAAAACGAGCGCTGTACGACCACTGAAGTGTTTGCGGGCGACGAAGGCGACCAGCGGATCGACGTGCACATCGTCGTCGCCGTGCCAGTCGCCGATCACGATCGCGAGGCCGAGCTCGGGTGCGATCGACCAGGCGTGGCGCGGGAAGTAGAAGTTCCACTGCGCGGCCAGCTGCGGGATCACGAGCACACCGTCCCCGTCGTGGTCGCCGTCGCGACAGATGCGGGCTCGTCCGCCGCGCACGCAGTCGTCGTCGTCGTGACCGAAGTCGAAGAACTGCAAGTCCAGGCCGGGGCTGAGCGCGAAGTCGTCGCGGCCGCGACCGAGGAAGCCCTCGGGCACGATCGGGATGTCGATCCGGAAGCCGACGCCGAGGTCGCCGTGGCCGCCGATCGACAGATGCGCCTCAGGGCGCACACCCCGGATGCGGTAACTTCGCTCGTCCGCGCTCGCGCTTGCCGCAGTGAGTAACGTGCATAGCAAGACGATCCACCATGTACTGTTCCCGCCACGCTGCATCCAGCTCTCCTCGTTGTTCATCGAAACCAGCGCAGAGCACGAACGGTGCCAGCTGGCCTGCCGCGAGCCTGCACCGTAGGTTCTACGCATGCGAATCGCTCTCGCGCATGCCGAGGATTGGCAGCAGTGGCGCACGCTGCGGCTCGCCGCGCTGGCCGAGTCACCGCAGGCCTTCGGCTCTCGCTACGCGGAGTGGGCCCAAGCAGACGAGGCCCGCTGGCGTCAGCGCCTGTCTCACGGCCAGAACTGGATCGCGTCGCTCGACGAGCCATGCGCCATGGTCAGCGGCATGCCGGCGGGCGAGGGGGTGAACCTGATCGGCCTGTGGGTTGCACCGCAGTCCCGTCGACGCGGGCTCGCCGCGGCGCTGCTGGAGACCGTGATCGCGTGGGCGATCACGACGGGCGCTGCGCAGGTCGAGCTCGAGGTGAAGCAGCGAAACCACGAGGCGCGTCGGATCTATACGCGTCGTGGCTTCACCTTCAGCCGCCGCGTCGAGGACGAAGACGTGCTGACGCTCGCGTTGCGCCCCGCATAGCGCTTGCTCGCGCTGGCGCCATCTCGTGCACAGGACGGCGCAATGCACACGTCCGTACTTCCCCTGATCACTCGTAGTCTGTTGCTCTCGGTCCTGGTCTGCTGCGCGGCAGCTTGTGAAGACGACTTCGAGGAGCCCGCGCGCAGCCTCGATGGTGCGGTCTACGTGCCGCCCAACCTGGACGCGGGATTGAAGGACAGCGGCCTGAGCCTCGACGCCAGCCTCGACGCGCGCTGAGCCCCTCGGCGAGTCTGTTTCGGTCTGTCATCGACGTCAGTCTTGCAAGCGGGACATTCGTCGGACACGCGAGAGCGCGAATCTGTGCCCTCGCACGCTCTTCAGAAAGCTCAGGCCCCGCTGCCATGAAGTTAGTTCAGCCCGAGAACTTGGGTGTGACGGCCCTGCGTCATGCCGTGCTGTGTTCTGCCCTCCTCCTGCCCGTTCTGAGTCTGTGCTCGCGCGTGGAGGCTCAGTCGGAGCCCACGTCCGATGCCGGCGCGCCGCCGCTCGAGGTGGATGCGTCCACTCCGGACGCGTCCGCGCTGGACCCGGACGCGGCGGCACCCGTCGAGCAAGCTCCGCCTCCGCTCGCTCCGTCGTACGAGAGCTGGGCGGACGCTGGCGTCGCTGCAGATGCTCAGGTCGCCGACGCCGCGAACAGCGATGCGGCCCTACTCGTCGAAGAGCCCGCGGTGGAAGAGCAATCCAGCGAGCCGGCGCTCGGCACCATCACGGTCACCGCGCGCTATCGCAAGGAAGACGCGCAGGAAGTTCCGATCGCGGTCACGACGATCACCAGCGATCAGCTGAACAAGCTCTCGGGCTCGCGCAACCTGTCGCAGGTGCTCGGTCAGATCACGAGCTTGAACATCCAGGGCTACAGCGGTCGTAACCAGACGATCACGATCCGCGGCATGGGCACCAACGCCGGCAGCACCAACGGCGGCCTGGAGCAGGGCGTCGGTATCTACGTCGACGGCGTCTACCGGCCGCGTACCGGCACCGTGATCACGGACCTCGTCGACGTCGAGAGCATCCAGGTGCTGCGCGGTCCGCAGGGCACGCTGTTCGGCAAGAACACGGTCTCGGGCGCGATCGACATCCGCACCCTGGAGCCGAGCTTCACGCGCAACATCAAGGCCGAGATGTCGTTCGGCAACTACCACTACACGCGCGGCTACTTCAGCATCAACCAGCCGCTCGGCAAGAAGCTCGCGGTCAAGCTCAGCTACCTGCACACGGGCCGCGACGGTCTGTTCGAGAACGTGGTCACCCAGCAGCCCAACAAGGAGCGCTGGGACGACGTCGACAACGACGCGCTGCGCTTCGACACGTTGATCAAGCACGGCAACTTCAGAACCGCTTCATCGCGGACTGGAGCCTGCAAAAGGGCGACACCGGCTTCCAGGTGCCGCGCCAGGCGCTGCCCGGCCGACCCCGATCGACCCGTTCGCGCGCAAGATCGACATGAACTCGATCGAGTCCGATCGTATGCCGGCCTGGGGTCTGCAAAAAATACCGCTTCGTGGATCCTGCCCAACAACCTGACCTTCAGCTCGATCAGCGCGTACCGCAGCTGGAAGTGGATCCCCCACTTCGACGGCGATCAGTTCGGCGCGGCGCGAACATCTCGAAGGTCGGCATCGTGCAGACCTACCAGCGCCAGGTCAGCCAGGAGCTGCGCATCGCCTCACCGGGCGGGCAGCGCTTCGACTACACGGCCGGGCTCTACTACTTCTGGCAGCAGGCCAACGACTACCAGTTCACGGTGTACGGCCCGCAGGCCTCGCAGTGGCTGGTCTCGCCCACCACCAACCCGTCGGTGCTCAACAACCTGACCGCCTTCTCGCACGTGATCCCGGAGACGGCGAGCTACGCGGCGTACGGCCAGGGCACGTACAACGTGACCGACTCGTTCCACCTGACCGGCGGCGTGCGGCTCACCTACGAGCACAAGACGGGCAGCTACAAGGCCTATCAGGCGGCTGACACGGCGGCGGGAGGCACGGCCCCGATCGAGTCGCTGCCGCTGGCCCAGCAGGCGGCGGCGGTGGCGAGCCGCGCGAACTTCGCGCCCGAAGGCCAGTACGACCGCACGCTCAACACCAAGAACGCGTCGGGCACCGTGGTGGTCTCGTACGACGCGACGAGCGACGTGCACTTGTACACGTCGTACTCGCGCGGCTACAAGTCGCCGGGCATCAACCTGGTGCGTCAGTCGCTCGGTGTGAACGTGTTCGTCAAGCCCGAGAAGGTCGACAACTTCGAGGCGGGCTTCAAGAGCGCATTCTTCGGTGGTCGCCTGCAGTTCAACCCGACGGCGTTCTACACCATCGACCGCGGCTACCAGGCCAACTTCGTGAACACCACCGTGATGCCGCAGGCCGCGTACATCACGAACGTGGGCACGCTGGTGTCGCGCGGCGTGGAGCTGGACACGCGCTCTACGCGATCGCGGGCCTGTCCGGCTCGGCCTCACTCACGTACAACGACGCGCGCTACCAGGACTACAAGAACGCGCCGGCGCAGTACCTGACGAGCTACCAGGGCACGGTGGATCTGTCGGGCAAGCAGGCGGCGGGTGCCCCGAAGTTCTCGGCCGGTGCCGCGCTCGAGTACGCGCACGACGCGGGCCGCGTGAACGACACCGCCGTGCAGGCGTTCGTCGGCGGCAACTGGAGCTACCGCTCGCACTTCAGCGCGACCGTCAACCTGGACCCGTTCGGCAACATCCCGGGCTACCACCTGCTCGGCCTCAACCTGGGTGTGCGCACCGCATCCAAGCTCGAGCTCTCGTTCTGGATGCGCAACGTCACGAACAAGAACTACTTCACCACCACGTCGGTCAGCTCGACCTATAACTTCTCGCAAGCCGCCCTGGGCGAGCCCCGCATGTTCGGCGCCACGCTGCGCGGCGAGATCTGAGGCGGCCGCCACGAGACCTTGTCGAAGGGTCACCGACTAGCGAATACTCCAAAGAGCTTCACGGTCGCGTGGCTCTGCTCGAGCGCGGGAGGTAACCACACCACCAGGTTGCGATCCTTCTGCACGTGCTTCCAGTACACGTCATGCTCGTCCGCGGGAAGGTCGAAGTAGACGAGCCCAGGTCGCACCGGCAACTCCGGGGCTGGCCGCACGCACTCGGTCACATTGATCCCACCAACCTGCTTGGCCAGCACAAACTCCATATCTCCGTGCGAGGCGAGCTTGGCTCGCTTCACGAACTCCTCCACGACCTGTGGTCGGGGGAGCGCTACCTCCACGCCGATCAGGAAGCGCACGCCGCGCTCGAGACGAGCGTCGTGCAGCTCCGCGTAGTGCCTACCTCCGCCGGCGGCCTCGAGCGCGCAGCTCACGAAGCGCTCCGTGTCGGTGACCTCGAGCAGCCGCTCGTTCAGGTCGAACACGGTGCGAAAGCTGGTCTCGAGATCCGCGAAGTCGAAGTCGAGCGGCACGGTCATATCGGACTGCGGCGAGAACGTGGCCAGCTGTCCTGCGAGCTCGGCGAGCGTGAGGAACGCGTCCGTGGGCGACACGTGCGGTGCGCGCGCCAGGTGATGGACCTTTGGGAGCATGCTGTTGAGTGCGCTGAGCTGCAGGTAGATCGTCACATCCGCGGAAGTGAACTCCACGCGCCCTTCGCCGGTGATGCGTCGCTTCTGCGTCAGGGTTCGGTGCCGTGCGATCATCAAGCGCAGCAGGCGGTCGAGGCGATGCATGATCACGCCCGACGCGGCGATCTTCAGGACCGGCGGGACGAATGTCGGCGAGAGCGCGAGCTCACCGCGCTCGTCTCGCACCAGCGATGCGATCGGAAGTGCGGTGAAGCCATCGCGCGACTCATCTCCGAACAGCAGGCTTACGTTCGGAAGCGCGCACTGCACGGCGGCACCGCGGCCGTCTCGCGAAGTGTCGAACACCTGCTGCGCCACGGTCCGATAGCGCGTCGAACCATCGTCGCCGTGGTTGTTCACACGCGGCCGCTCGTTGGGCACCGCCACGTAGATCACCACGGAGCGCTGCGCGACATCGAGGTGGCCCTCGATCGGCCGCTGCTTCGGGAGCTGTGCCGTGCGAGCGCTCGCCGCGATCGGGGTGCCGTCCGGCAGTACGCCCTCGAAGTTGGTGAGAGCGACCAAGCCGTGACGTAAGGCAGCCGCGTCGAGCTCGATGCTGAGCGCTCCCCAGCTCAGTGGTTGCACGGCGCTCAGGCGGGCTGCGAGCAGCGACTCGTGATAGCGATCGAGCTGCTGGAAGTGCTGAGGCAGGATGAGGACGCCTTCGGACCAGGCAACTTTTTCGAAGACCGTGGTGGACATCGGTGGACTCGGCTGTCAGGGCGGATTTCGGCGGGCTAAGAGACTAGAAGTCGTCGCGCGTCATGGTGTTGCTGACACCCCTTGGCGCGCTGGTGGGTCGCACGGCAGGTTCGACGTCGCGGGGCGGCGGCGAAGGTGCTGCTTCGAGCTCTCGGGGAGCTATGAATACTTCGCCGCGTGCCTGCCGATGGCGGTGCCGAGGGCGGCCTTGGTCCGACTCGTCGAGCTTGTCTCCGCCGCGCCTTCTGGCGACGGATCGCTCGGGGCGATTGTCGGGCCACACCTCGGGATCGGACGCCCACTCGTTGGGTTCGTGAGCGTCCTCCAGCGTGATTCCCGACGGGACCGCGTGCATGGCTGGGGCGAGAGGTACGCTCGGCGGCAGCGCAGGCGGCGGCGCGCTGGAGCGTGGTGCGGTGGCAGCGAGCGGAGGGGGGGCGCTTGCAGGCAGCGCAGCGGGCGCGGGTTGTGCGAGGACGAGCAGCCCGTAGGCGAGGGCGCTCGCGAGCATGGTGCAAAAGAACGCACCACTGGCCCACAGCAGGAGCCG
>DASUME010000368.1:0-8621 GCA_036277895.1 Polyangiales bacterium | reverse complement strand
TGAATCCGCGCGATCCGAATCCGAAAGTGACGCAGCCGATGTTCACGGTGCGTCCGACGCCGGACAGCGCGCCCCCGAAGCCGTCCCTGGTCGAGGTTCAAGGTGGCTTCGCCTCGGCGCCCGAGGTGGTACGCGAGCGAGCCATCCAGCCGATCGGTGCGCCCGCGCTGACGAACGGCACATGGGAGCGTACGCCCGCTGCCGCCATCGCTCCTGTCATGGCCACGCCACGACCCTTACCCCCACCCGCGGACCGCGCGCTCAAGGTCTCGGTTCGCTCGCCGCTGTTTCGTGCGCAGGCGTTGGCGGCGCATCAACGGGGTGAGCCGCTGAGCTCGGTGCTACGCATCACCTCGGTCTCGCGCTGGGCCTGGTTGGCTGCGCTCGGACTGACCTTACTGATGGCCTACGGCTGGACTGCGATCGGACGCGTCGAGGAGACCTCGCGAGCGCGCGGTGTGCTGAGGGCGCCGTTCGGCGTGCAACCCGTGGTCAGCCTGGTCGCTGGCACGCTGCGCGAGGTCGTGGTGCGCGGCGATGCCCACGTGGAAGCGGGTGACCTGATCGCCAGGCTCGACGCGACGCCGCTGCAGTCGGAGCTCGAAGCCGCGGAGCAACACCTGGCGAGTGTGGACACGGAGTGGTCGCGCACGCGTGCGGCGCTGACCGCACGCCAGCAGCGCCGGGTTCGACTGACCGAACAGCGCATGAACGTGCTCGCGCAGCGTCAGCAACGTCAGGGCGGCAAGATCGCTCGCCGGCAGCAGCTCGCGCGCAAGCTCGCGGCCCCGGAGCTGCAAGCCGTCGTGGAAGATCAGGTGCGCGATCAGAGCGTCGACGCGCTCGAGGGAGCGCGCGACGAGCAGCTGCAGCTCAGCGATCAGCTCTCCTCGTTGCAGCTGGGGCTGGTCGCTGCCCAGTCGGAGTACGAGGCGCGCCTGGAAGAGGGAGACGCGCGCGCGAGGGCGGCACTCCAGCGCCGCAATGCCGCGCACATGATGTTGGCGCAGACCGAGCTGCGCGCGCCGCGCAGCGGCAAGCTGGAGTCGCTGCGCGCCCAACCCGGGCAGGTCGTGCAGCAGGGCGAGTGGATCGCGCGCGTGGTCGCGGAGGAGCTGCCGCACACCATCGTCGCCTTCGCGCCCGAGCGGGATCTCGCGTTCTTGCGCCGCGGCGCCACGGCGCGCGTCGAGATCGATCAGCTGCCGATCGTGGAGTTCGGGCTCGCGCACGCCACCGTCACGCGGGTCGGGGGCGAGCTCGCTGAAGACGGCGAGCTGAAGGCGGCGCTCGGGGAAGCGGCGCCGCACGGACCGCACGTGGCGGTCGAGCTCGCGCTCGCGACGCAGCCCGCACGGGTGGCCGCGCTGCTGCGGCCGGGAACGCTGGTGACTGCGCGCATCGCCCTGCGCGAGCGCCGCCTGCTGGCGATCGTGTTCGAGCCGCTGCGGCGTTGGTTCTTGTGAAGCGCGTCCGCTTCATCCCGCAGCTCGAGGTGGCCGAGTGCGGCGCCGCAGCGCTGGCGATGGTGCTCGACTACCACGGCTGCGCGGTCCCACTCGCCGAGGTGCGCGCCGCCTGCGGCATCTCGCGCGACGGAAGCAGCGCCGCGGCCATCACGCGTGCCGCGCGCGACTATGGCCTGGCCCCGCGCGGGCTCAAGCTGCCGCCGCAGAAGCTCGCCACGCTCCCGATGCCCGCGATCCTGCACTGGGAGTTCAGCCACTTCGTGGTGCTGGAGTCGCTGGGACGCAACGGCGCGCAGCTGGTCGACCCGGCGCGCGGTCGGCGTCGCGTGTCGCTGCGTGAGCTGAGCGAGTCGTTCACCGGGGTGGCACTGGCGTTCGAGCCCACACCCGCACTCGCGCCGCGCAAGCGCGCCGCCGGCAGCTGGGCGCGCTGCCTGAGCGTGCTGGCGCGCGAGCAAAAGGCGCTGCGCTACGTGATGCTGGCGGCGCTGCTGCTCGAGCCGCTGGCGGTGCTGTTCCCGGCCGCCACGCAGGTGATCGTGGACCAGGTGATCGCACCCCAGCGAACCAGCTGGCTCCTCCCGATCGCGATCGCGCTGAGCGCTGCGCTGCTCGTTCGCTACAGCCTGGAGTGGCTGCGCGATCGGGTCTCGCTCGGGCTGCAGACCGCGCTCGATCTCTCGCTCTCGGCCGACTTCGTGGGCCACCTGGTGCGGCTGCCCCCCACATTCTTCGCGCAGCGCAGCGAGGGCGAGCTGATCGAGCGCGTGGAGGCCAACCGCGAGCTGCGCGACATCCTGGCCAGCCTGGTGCTCGGCTTGCTCGATGCGCTGCTGCTGCTCGGCTACGGGGCGCTGATGGTGGCGTACGATCCGGGGCTCGGCGCGCTCGCGCTGCTGGTCAGCGTCACGCGTATGGGCTGGCTGTCGATCTTCCGCGCGCGCATCCGGCGTGGTGCCGCCAACCTGCTCGCGTTGCAAGGGCGTGAGACCGGCGCGGTGGTCGACGCGCTCGCCGCGCCGGAGATGACGCGTGCGCTGGCGGCCGAGTCGGTGTTCGCGGCGCGCTACGCGTATCGGCTGCGCGAGCGGCTCGGCGCCGAGGTGGAGCTCAAGAACGCGGCGTTGTCGGCGATGAGCGGCACCCACGTGTTCGATGGCCTCGGGCTCGCGCTCGTGCTCTGGCTCGGCGGTGCGCGCGTGCTCTCGGGCGAGCTCACGGTCGGCGTGTTCGCGGGCTTCATCGCGCTGCAAGGCCTGATCGACAAGCCGCTCGGCGCGCTGTTCCACTGCATGGATCGCTACTTCCACGCGCAGGGCATCCTGGAGCGGCTGGACGACGTGCTGCGCTGCAAGCCGATGTCGCGCGGCGGACGCAAGCTGTCCACGCTGCGCGGCGAGCTGCGCTTCGAGGACGTCGGCTTCCGCCACGGGCCCAACGCCCCGTGGTTGTTTCGCAAGCTGAGCTTCACGATCCAGCCGGGCGAGAAGGTCGCGCTGGTGGGGCGCTCGGGGCAGGGCAAGTCGACCGTGCTCAAGCTGCTGACGGGCGCACTCCAGCCCACCGAAGGGCGCATCTGGCTCGACGACGTGCCGCTCGACGAGCTGGACCGCGAGGCGCTCGCGCGCAAGCTCGGCGTAGTCCTGCAGGAGCCGTTCCTGCTCGACGAGAGCGTGGCCGCCAACCTGCGCTTGCGCTGCCCGGACGCGCGCCAGGAGGACCTGGAGGCGGCGGCGCGCACAGCCTGCATCCACGACGTGATCAGCGAGCTGCCCGAGGGCTACCGCACGCGGATCGCCAACGAGTCGCTCTCGGGCGGACAGCGCCAGCGCCTGTGCATCGCGCGTGCACTGGTCGGTCGACCGGCGCTGCTGCTGCTCGACGAGGCCACCAGCTCGCTCGACCTGGAGACCGAGCGCGAGCTGCACGGCAAGCTCCGTGTGCTCGGCAGCACGCGCGTGCTGGTCGCGCACCGGCTCGCGACCGTGCGCGACGCGCAGCGCATCTTCGTGCTCGAGGGAGGAACGCTCGCGCAGGTGGGGAGCTACGTGGAGCTGGCGGCGGTGCCGGGTCCATTTCGCGCGTTGATGGAGGCTGCATGCGCATGAGCGACACGGCCTCGATCGGGAGCGCGCGCGAGCTCGTGCTGCGCGTGTTGCACGAGCTGGGCGAGAGCGAAGCGGCGCTGCCGTCCTTGGAGCGCGGCTCGCTGGAGCACGTGGCGCAGGTGGCTCGCCCGGCGCGGCACTCCATGCGCATGGTCGTGCTCGATGGGCCCGCGCTGCCGCGGCTCGCGCTGCCCGCGTTCGTCGAGTACGGCGACCAGTTCGCGGTGCTGCGCGAGGTCGGTCCGCGCGCGCAGCTGGAGCTGGCGTCGGGCGCGCGGGTGGAGGTCCAGCGCGAGGCGCTGCTGGAGGCGAGCGGCGGGCGTGCGCTCGAGCTTCAGCCTTGCCTGGACAGTGCGGGCTCGCTGCTGCGGCGGCTCGCGCGCTTCGTGGGCGCGCGCCCCGGCGAGCTCGCGCTCGTGCTCGCCAGCGGCGCCGCCCTCGCGGGGCTCGGGCTGATCACGCCGATGATGACGCGCTTCGCGATCGATCGCGCGTTGCCCGAGCAGAGCCCCAAGTGGCTCTCGCTGCTGGCGCTGGCGGCGCTGCTGGTGGGCCTGCAGCGTGCGCTGTTCAGCTGGCTGCAGCAACGCGCCACGCTCGCGCTGCACGTGCGCATCGAGGCGGCCGTCGCGACGCGCCTGTTCGAGCACTTGCTGCGCATCCCGTTCCCCATGTTGGTGCGTCAGCAGGTCGGCTCGTGGCTGGAGACGCTACGCGGCGCGCAGCGGGTACACGGCTTCGTGACCGAGTCGCTGCTCGGCACGGCGCTGCAAGGCGTGATGGCGCTGGTCTACGGCGCAGCGCTGGCGTTCGCGAGCCCGCAGCTGGCGCTCGCCGTCGGCGCGGCGGGGGGCCTGCTGTGCGCGCTCTCGCTGGCGATGGCGCTGGGCACGGCGCGCATCGAGCGCGCGCAGATCGACGCGGCCGCACGCCAGCGAGACAACCTGTACGAGCTGCTGCGCGGCATGGTCACGCTGATCGCCGCCGGGGCGATCGAGAGTGGCCTCGGTCGCTGGCTGGCGCGCATGCTCGACGAGCGCGCGCTGGCGATGGAGAAGGGCGTGCGCGAGGCGCGGACGCGCGTGCTGCTCGCGGCTCTGCGCGAGGCGACCCAGCTCGGCGTCTTCCTGTGGAGCGCGCGCGAGGCGCTGCACGGGGACCTGAGTGTCGGCACGCTCGTCTCCAATCTGATGTTGTCCGATCAGCTCCTGCACACGATGCGTCAGGGGGCCTCGTTGCTCACACCCTGGCTCAACGCGCGTACGCATGTGCCGCGCATCGACGCGCTGCTGGCGGCGGAGGACGTCACCACGGGAGCGAGCGGGCGCGTGCGTAACGTGCGCAGCGACGAGCCTGCGGTGGTGCTCAACGACGTCTGGTTTCGCTACGCGCCGAACCTGCCCTGGGTCCTCGAGGGACGGAACCTATCCGTGGACGGGCTCGCACACTATCCGCTGATCGCGCGCTCCGGCACGGGCAAGAGCACGATGCTGCGGTTGATCGCCGGGCTCTATACGCCCGAGCGTGGAGCGGTGCGCGTGTTCGGCCGGGAGCCGCGCCAGCTGCGCGCGGAGATCTGCTACCTGCCGCAGGAAGCGCGTCTGTTCGCGGGCACGATCTTGCAGAACCTGCGCTTGCTCTCCGCCTCGGCGCCGCACGTCGCGCTGATGGAGGCGGCCGAAGAGAGCGGGCTCAGCGAGTGGGTGGAGCAGCTGCCGATGGGCTTCGAGACGGTGCTGACCTCGGGCGCGCTGACCCTCTCGGGGGGCCAGCGTCAGCTGATCGCGTGGACGGCGGCGATGGCTTCCGAGCGCAAGCTGGTGCTGGTCGACGAGGCGCTGGCGCAGGTCGATCGTGTGCTGCGCGCACGCCTGCTGCGCATGGCCGATCGCCGCGCCCGCACCGTGATCTCGGTGGAGCACGAGCGACTCACGGAGTGACGGGGTCGCCGTTGGCGTCGGTCTGGCACTTGATGCCGAGCGAGACGACGCGACCGGCGTGGCACACGGTGCCTTCGCCGTAGACGGTCGTCATGACGCCGGACTCGGCGACGGTGACCACGCAGCTGTCGGCCTCCTGGCGTCCGAACACCAGCCCCTTGCCGGGCAGCCTGTAGATGACCCCTGCGGTCGTGAACACCACGCCGTCGTTCTTGCCGAACCAGTCGTCGCCCACGATGTTCGGGTCCGGCATGAACACGCCCGGGCCGTTCGAGCTCGCGTCCTTCCCACAGCGCGGGTCCCAGGCCTGGTCGTCGCTCGCATCGACGTCGTTCTTGGGCGGCGCGGCGTCCTGCGCCTCGTCCTTGCCGGCATCCACGGTGCGGCCCGCGTCGCGCGGCTCCGGCTCGTCCACCTTCGACTCTTCGACCTCCGTGTCGCTGTCCTCGTTCGGCGCCGTGGCGTCGCGCGGCCGTCCGGAGTCTTCCTTCTCAGCTCCCGGTTCGCCGCCCTTGTCGCCGGGCGGATCACTCTCGGAAGAGGAAGAGCATCCCGTCATCAAGAGCGCGAAGGTCAAAGTGCGTATCCAAGTCTTGTTCATGCATCGCTCCACGAAAGGTTCAAACAACCTTCCTCTCGAGCTAGCATCGATGTCTACGCCGTAAGGTGTGGTGGTGCGCAGATCACCCTTACGGTGCGCTCACTGCTCACGCAGGTTCGGGTACTTCGTCCGTGCTCGCTACCGGCTCGCTCTTCTTGCCGCCGCGCAGCAGCGCGTGCAGGAGGATTGCGCCGAACGTGGCGGTACCGATGCCGCCGAGCGTGAACTGTCCGAAGCGCAGCGTGTAGTCGCCGGTGCCGAGCACGAGCGGCACCGCGGCCACGACGAGGTTCGTGTTGTTCCCGAAGTCGACGCGGTTGTCGACCCAGATCTTGGCACCCGCGACCGCGATCAGTCCGAACACCACGATGCTCACGCCGCCCATCACCGCGAGCGGAATGGTCTGGATCAGCGCGCCGAACTTGGGACTGAAGCCGAGCACCACCGAGATCGAAGCCGCGATCACGAACATCGCCGTCGAGTAGATCTTGGTCGCCGCCATCACCCCGATGTTCTCCGCGTAGGTGGTGACGCCGGTGCCGCCGACGGCGCCGCTCACGATCGTCGCGAGCCCGTCGCCGACGAAGGCGCGGCCCATGTACACGTCGAGGTTCTTCCCGGTCATCGCGGTGACGGCCTTGATGTGGCCGAGGTTCTCGGCGATCAGGATCACCGACACCGGCACGATCAACAGCGCACCCTGGGCGCTGAACTGCGGTGCGGCGAACGCCGGCAAGCCGAACCACGCGGCGCTCGCGACCTTTGCGAAGTCGATCGGCGCCCCGAGGCCGAGCCCGTTCGCGAGGATGGCGTAGATCACGCTCGCCACCACCAACCCGACCAGGATCAACAACCGCTGCGCGAAGCCGCGCGCGTAGACGGCCACCAGGCCGACGCTGACGAAGGTGACGGCCTGCATCCAGGCGTCGAAGCTGGTGGGCGCCATGTTCTTGATCGGCACGCTCGCCAGGTTGAGCCCGATCACCGCGACCACGGCGCTGGTCACCACGGGCGGCATCAGCGCCTCGATCCAGCCGCTGCCGATCAAGGAAACCAGCACGCCGATCGCGACCACCGCGACGCCGCACAGCACGATGCCGCCGAGCGCGACGCCCAGGTTGGTGTTTGGGCCCTGCCCACCGTAGCCGCTGGCCGCGATCACCACGCCGATGAACGCGAACGAGGAGCCGAGGTAGCTCGGCACGCGGCCCTGCACGACCACGAAGAAGAGCAGGGTGCCCACGCCGCTCATCAGGATCGCGACGTTGGGGTCGAAGCCCATCAGCAGCGGAGCCAGCACGGTCGCGCCGAACATCGCGATCACGTGCTGCACGCCGAGCGCGGCGGTGGCGCCCCAGGCCAGGCGTTCGTCGGGCGCGACCACACGACCGGGCTGAGCATCGACCAGTTGCCAAGATGGACCCATCGCGCGCCTCCCGTTTCAGACGAAGCTGTTGTTGAGCAGTTCCCCCACGCCGCCGGCGCCGGGCACGATGTACTGGATCTCGTTCAAGCCGGACTCGTCCTGCTGGCCGAGCGGCCCGCGCAGCGCGGCCTCGCTCGACATGCCGCGGTCGAGCCGGATCGCGTAGATCACGACGTCCGGATGATCGGTCTGCATACGGCGTACGAACTCGGGCGTGATGATCAGGTGCAGGCTCGCGATTCGGCGCGGCCTGCCGGGCAGCTCCTTGTAGAGCGAGACCGTGCGCGACAGGCTGACTCCGGTCGCGCCCATCGGGTCGGGCAGCAACACCACCGCGCCCTCCACGTCGCCGCCGATCTTGCTGCCGGACATGCTCACGCCGGTGACGCAGCCCGCGTCGTCGGTGGTGCGCGCCATGAACACGTGGTCCTGGCGTACCTTGGCCGGGTTGGTGAGGTGGATCAGCGTCTCGAACGCGACCTGCGACGGCATCGTGCCCGCGCGCGCGATGTTGACCGTGATCGCGCGCGTGTTGGAGTCCAGCACGTCGCCCGACCAGACGGCGCGCTCGGTCTGCTCGTACATGCGCGTCTTCACGTGCACACGCTCGCGCGGGAACTCGTTGGCGATCACCATGCGCACCAGCGAGTGGTACATGTCGCGCACGAGCGTGGTGATCTCCGGCTGAACCACCTCCGGCCGACACAGGCGCGCCAGCTGCGACAGTAAGATCGGGTCCGCCAGCAGGTGCACGTTCGCGCCGTAGCCATGCGCGAGCTCGGGCAAGCGATACGTGTAGCCCTGGTACGCGCTCTCCGGCATCGCGGGAGTATGGGCCGTGCCCGGACACGTGCCCAGCCGTCGCGCGGGGAAATTCGCTGGTTTTCCGGGCGGTTTCTACACGGCACACGGACTGCAAAGTGACGTGCGCCATGAGACTCACGCTGCTGCTCGTGCTCCCGCTGATCTTGTCGTGCTCGGTCGCTCGCGCCGACTGGTTCCTCGCCCCGGAGAGCCGCACGCTCGCGACCCACCGCTACCTACCGCCGCTGCTGGCGGAGGGTGCGTTCATCACCA
>DASUME010000367.1:0-4754 GCA_036277895.1 Polyangiales bacterium | reverse complement strand
ACGGGTCGCGATGGACAGTGGGGCGTGGTGGTGCTCGCATCGGCCCAGCGGCTGCGCGCTCGCGAGCACTACGCGCAGCTGCGCTTCTTGATCAGCCTGGGCATGGTGACCGCGATCGTGAGCGGCATCGGTGGGCTGGCGCTGCGGCAGCGCCAGCGCGAGCAGGCGCTCGAGCGCGAGAGACAGCTCGCGGCGCTGGAGCGCGAGCGCGAGCGGCTGCTGGCCAAGGCGGACAAGATGGCGACGCTGGCTGCGCTCTCCAGCGGGATTGCGCACGAGGTGGCCACCCCCCTCAGCACGATCATGGCGCGCATCGAGCAGCTCATCCCTGCCAACGCGCACGACGAGCGGTCCAGCGCGGCCCTCAAGGTGATGCTGGCGCAGGTGGAGCGCATCCAGGCGGTGATCCGCGGCATGCTCGCGCTCGCGCGCGGGGAGCTTCCGCCGTTGGTCCCCGAGCGCCCGACGCGGATCGCGGAGAGCGCCGTCGCGCTCAGCATGCACCGCTTCGAGCAGGCGGGCGTAGCGATCGAGCTGGACATCCAGGCAGAGCTGCCGTCGCTCGCCTGCGATCCGCCCATGCTGGAGCAAGCGCTGACGAACCTGCTCCTGAATGCGTGCGACGCGAGCCCACGCGGCTCGCTGGTGCGGCTGCGGGTCGCGACGCGCGACGGACAGCTGGTCTTCTCGGTCGAGGACGAAGGCGAAGGCATCTCGGCGGCCACCGCCGCGCGCGCCGACGAGCCGTTCTTCACGACCAAGCCGGGCGGCCGCGGCAACGGGCTCGGGCTCGCGATCACGCGCGAGATCGTCGCGCACCACGGCGGCAAGCTCAACCTCGCCAGCCGCAGCAACGCGCGCGGCACGCTCGCGCGCATCGAGCTCCCACATCAGTGAAGCGCCGAATCGACTTGCGTTGTGCTCCGGTCTCGACGAAGTCTGTCAGCACGTGTTCAGGGGATGCGATCGAATGCGCCTTTGTGCCCGCGTGGGCCTCCTCACGGCGATGCTCTGCGCACTCGACATTGCTCCGGGCACCGCGCAGGACGCGGCCGTGGAGCACGCCGAGGCGGCGGATCCGAACGTCGAGCGCATACGTGCCCTGACCGAGGGACAGCTCGACACCTCCGTCGAGCCCGACGATCTGTTCGACGTGCCGCTCGCCGACGAGCAGGCCATCGCGCTCCAGGCTGCGCGGATCCGGCTGTTGCTACGCGCCGCGGAGGGTGACGCGGAGGTGGCTCAGGGCAGGCTCGACGGTGGCGTCTGGCGGGCGCGCCTGGAGCT
The DNA here is from genome assembly GCA_036277895.1 of Polyangiales bacterium. Taxonomy (GTDB): domain Bacteria; phylum Myxococcota_A; class Polyangia; order Polyangiales; family DASUME01; genus DASUME01. Next base: position 3,467 of record DASUME010000367.1, on the reverse strand, counting down.
CGACCGCGCTCGACTCAGGTTCTACGAGCTCCCGACGGAGCAGAGGAGCGAGCTGCTCGACGCGCACCGCGCTCGCCGTGAAGCGGCCCATCCTCGTGAGAGCGAGCTCGCTCGCGTCGCGCGCGAAGCCGAGCAGGAAAGGCAGCGCGCCCTGGTCGCCGCCGAAGCCGCGCACTCGGAGGCCGAGCGCCTGCTGGCAGAGGAGCTCGCGCGCCTGCTCGGGATCCAGAACCAGCTGACTGCCCGCGAGCGCCTCGCGACCGAGGAGCGTGGCGCGCTGCGCAACCGCGTCGATCGTATCCTCGGCTGGCAGCGCCGCATCCGCGACGCCAAGGCGGCCTCCGGGGACGATGCCGACGCGACGTACGATGCGCTACGCGCCAGCTTGCGTAGCTCCCGGGACCAGCTGGATGCCGCGCTCGACGCACTGAACGCCGAGCTCGCGGACCTGCCCGTGCTCGGCCCCGATCCGCTGCAGAGCCTGCCCGTGGAGCTCGACGCCCGCGCCGTGCGTGCGCGCCGCGCCAGCGTCGAGCGCCAGCTCGCGGATACGCACGAGCAGGCACTTGCGTTGCGCGAGCAGCGCGCCAGCACGCTGCTCGAAGAGACGAGCGTGCTCAACCGCGAGCGGCTGGGCCTGCTGGCGTACCTGAGCGCGAACAAGCGCGCGGCGATCACCAGCTTCAGCGCGGCCGGCGCCGATCAGGCCCGCTCGGAGGCAAGGCAGCTGCTGCTGATCCTGCGCTACCATCGCCACGTCGCGGGGCGCTGGCTCGCGGGCCTGCGCGCCAACCAGCGCATCGAGGGCGTGTCGACCTTCCAGCTGGTGCTGTCCACGCTGCCCTGGCTGCTCACGCTCGGCTTGTTCGTGTGGTGGCGACGCCAGAGCACGGGCTGGCTCGACGAAGCCGAGCGACGCGCCGCGGCCGAAGACCGGATCGCCCGCCGCACCACGCCGAGCCTGCTGCGACAGCTGATCGGCTTCGTGCGCGGTATCCACCGACCGCTCGAGGGCCTGGTGCTGTTCTGGACTGCGCTGTGGCTCTTGCCCGAGGGCGCGCAGCAGCTGCTGGAGACGCAGCTGCTCACGGTGGTGATCGGCTGGTTGCTCGGCGCGGCGCTGATCGTCAACGCGCTCAATGCGCTGGTCGCGCTGAGTGAGCGCGGGCGCGCCGCGCAACAGGACGGCACCGACGAGCTGCGCCTGCGCTCGCTCCGCCTGGTCGGGCGCGTGGTGGTGGGCTTCGCGCTGGTGTTGCTGTTGACCTCGCGACTGGTCGGGCGCGGCACCGTCTACGACTGGGTGTTGTCGACGTGCTGGTTCGCCGCGCTGCCCGTGTTCCTGGTGCTGGTGCGCTGGTGGCGGGACACCGTGTTCGCGCGCCTCGAGCGCGTGCGCCGCAAGTCTCCCTTGCAGGAGTGGCTGCTGGCCAACCGCGAGGGCTGGAAGAGCTTCCTGGCCGCCACCCTCGCCGCCGGCCAGCTGTTCGCCTCGGGCGCGCTCAAGATCGTCGGCTCGTGGCTGGCGGGGTTCACGCTCACCCGGCGCGCCGACGCGTACCTGTTCAAGCGCGAGCTCGATCGCCTGGGCAGCACGGACGCGCAGGGCACACGCCTGGCCGGAGCGGCCTACGACTCGCTCTCGCCCGATCGCGCCGGCACGCACTGGATCACCTGTCCCGCCGACGAGCTCGTCGCTTCCCTCGGCCAGCGGATCGGCACCGAGCGCCCCGGCATCGTGGCGGTGGTCGCCGCGCGCGGCATGGGGCGCTCCAGCCTGCTGCGTCAGCTGCACGCGAAGCTCGGCGACGGTTGGGCGCTCGCCTGCAGAGACGGCGCGCCGGAGCCCGCGCTGCGCGCTCGCGCAGGCTCGCCGCGCTGGGTCTCGCTCGACGATGTCGACGTCCTGATCAAGCCGGTGATGGGCGGTCTGGGCGGCTTCGAGGCGTTCGCCGACGCGATCGCCAGCGGCTTCGCCGAGCCGCGCTTCGCTCGCACGCTGTGGGTGCTCACCATCGACAGCGCGATCTGGCCGTTCCTGTACCGCTCGCACGACGGCAGCCCTCTGTTCGAGCAGGTCTGGAAGCTCTCGCCGTGGTCCGACCAGCAGCTCGGGAGCTTGCTGGCGGAGCGCAGTCGCGAGGCGAGCTTCGAAGCGACCTTCGATGCGCTCCTCGACAAGCTTCCGCCCGGCGCCGACGAGATCGATCGTCAGGAGGCACTGCGCGAGAAGCGCGCCGGGTACACGCGCGTGATCTGGGACTACGCGCGCGGCAATCCCGCCATCGCGCTCGAGGTGTGGCGCAACTCGCTGCTCTACGACGCGGCCAGCGAGCTGGTGCGTGCGCGTCCTCTTCAGGTGCCCAACACCTCGACCCTCGAGCAGTTGCCGGATCCGGCCTTGTTCGTGCTGCGCGCGATCCTGCAGATGGCGCCTGCCAGCAGCACGGACGTGGCCGAGGCGACGCGGCTCTCCGAGGCGCAGGTCCGCGACGTGTTCCAGGCGGGACGCTCGACCGGCTACCTGGTCGACGCTCGCGGCGGCGTCGACGTGACCTGGACCTGGTTGCGTGCGGTGACGCTCGTGCTGGAGCGTCGGCACTTGCTGGTGAGCTCATGAACTACCTCTGGTTCGTCGCGCTGTGGCTCGCCCCGCAGCTCGCGCGTGCGCAAGACGCGCCAGACCTGGGCAAGCTCGCGGACCTGATCCGCTGGGGCGGCGTGGTCGCGTCGATCCCGGTGTTGATCGGCACGGTGTTCGTAATCCGGCTGGTCGATGACGCCGGCACCAAGCTGAGCCTGCGCTTCAGCAACCGTCGCCTGACGATCCAGAAGATCCAGACCACCGCGCGGTTCTTCCTCTACATCCTCTCGCTAACCGTCGCGGCCAGCCTCAGCATCAAGCTGGACGCCACCGCACTGACCGTGATCGGTGGCGCGCTCGCCTTTGCGGTCGGCTTCGCGCTGCGCGATCTGGTGGCTTCGTTCATCGCGGGCATCACGATCATGTTCGACCGTCCGTTCCAGGTCGGCGACCGCGTCGCGTACGGTGGCGAGTACGGAGACATCATCCAGATCGGCCTGCGCAGCGTGCGCATGAACACGCTCGACCACAACGTGATCACCATCCCCAACAACAAGGTGTTCACGGACGTAACCTCCAGCAGCAACTACGGCGCGCTGGAGATGCAGGTCGCGATGGACTTCTACGTCGGCATCGACCAGGACGCGCGCAAGGCCATGGCGCTGATCCGTGAGGCGTGCCTCACCAGCCCCTACGTGTTCCTCAAGCAGCCGGTGCCGGTGTTCGCAAAGCAAGAGATGTTGCCCGAGTACACGGCGCTGCACCTGAAGGCCCGCCCGTACGTGTTCGACTGCAAGTACGAGAAGGCGTTCGAGACCGATGTGCAGCTGCGCGTACTGCAGGCATTCCGCGAGCACGGCATCGCCCCCCCGGCGCAGCTGCT
>DASUME010000366.1:0-9376 GCA_036277895.1 Polyangiales bacterium | reverse complement strand
TCGTTGGCGGCCTTCTGCTCGGCCTCGGCGCGCGCGGTGGCCGCGGCCGTCTCCTTCTCCTGCTGCTCGATCAGCACCGCCTGGCGCTGCTGCAGCTCCACGAGCTCCGCGGCGCGCGCCTGCTGCTGACGCGGCACCAGCACGAACTGGTAGCCGGCTGCGCCGATCGCGAGCACGGCCGCCAGCGCGGCGAGCGGCTTCGTGAACTTGGAGCTCTTGCCGGTGTCGTCCGCATCGGCGGCGAGGTTGGGCAGCGTGGGCTCGGTCTGCTGCGAGTAGCCCCACTGCTGCGCCGGCTCTCCGGCGGAGGGCGTCACGTGGCCGTAGGCGGCCGGCGGCTGGGACGCGTAGTGCTGGTCGAAGCCACCCGGCGGCAACGTGCCGTGTGCCGGCTGCTGGCCGAACTGCTGCTGCACGGTCTGCGCGAACTGCTGCGCCTGCGGCGGCTGCGAGAAGCGCTGCAGGTCGTACTGCTCCTGCGCGAACTGCTGCGCCTGCTGCTCGGAGTAGTGCTCCTCGTACTGCTGTTCGCCCGACTCTTCGCCGTGCTCTTCGCCGTACTGCTCTTCGTACTGCTCTTCGCCGTACTGCTCCGAGTGCTGCGCCTCGTACTGCGCGAGCTGCTGCGCCTCGGAATAATCCGGCTGCGCGTGCGTGTACGACTGACGGGGCGGCGGATACGACGACTGCACGAACCGCTGCGCGCTCTCGTACGGAGACGGCGGCAGGTCGCTGTCACTCGCGTATTCCTCCGGCAGCTCGCTGTCGAACGTCGAGCCGTAGTCGTCGAACGCGGCCGGCGGCTGGCTGGCCGATGCCGGAGCAACACTGCGACGGTTGGCCTCGGAGCGGAGGCGCTCCCAGAGATCCTTCTCGTCGTGATCATCCGCGTGGGGGGTCCGCAAACGGTCCGAACTAAGCATCGACTTCTCCTCGACTCGCAAGACTGCCAGACAATGTCGCAGCATCCAGGGGGGCCCGCGCTGCTCAACGGAGGCCCACCATACCGACGGCCAACGCAAAAAAGGAAGCCCTAGAAGCGCACTCCTCCACAGAAAGCGCACATCGCGGCCATTCTCTCGACAGCCAGGCTGTTTATTTTCCGCTCTGGCTGTCGTCGGGCGCTGCGGACAATGGAGGGGTCGCGGCAGTATCCCCAGTCGACGGGCGCGGACCACGCTGGGCGAGCTCGGCTTCCATCACTTCGCGCGCGAGCTTGTGGCAGGTGTCGAGGAATTCGAAGCCGACCTGCAGCGTGACGCCGTAGCCCACCATCGCGGCCACCGTCTGGCCGACCAGCGGGATGTACTTGGAGACCTGGCGCTGCAGCGTCTGGCTGGCGAAGCGGCGCAGCAGCCGCATCAACCCTTCGCGCGTCGCGTACGCGAGCAGCTTATCGACCAGGATTTTGGCGGCGGGCGCGACCTGCAGATAGCGCTCGAGGCGCTTGTCGCTGAGCCCGTAGTGGCCGCGAATGCGCATCAGCAGCCCCGCCAGCGTGGACAGGTCGATCGCGAGATCGGCGCCCGGGATCGGGTTGAAGCCGTTGACCGCCGACAGCGCGGCGCACACGTAGACCTCGCGCTCGATCACCTTGCGCTTCTTGTCCAGCCACTCGTCCGAGTACGCCGCCACCGCGCGCGTCCAGCGCTCGCGCTTGGCCTCGGGCAGCTGCTCCCAGATCGCCTTCTCCAGATCGTCGATGCCCTCGCGCGTACGGCAGCTGGTAAACACCAGCGGCGCGGCGTGCGGCGCGATGCGCTGGGCGAGCTCCTCGCGCAGCGCCTGCTTTACCTCGTCGACGGTCTTGCTGGCCGACCACAGCGTGTCGACCTTGTTGTGCACGAAGATACAGACCTTGCCGCGCTTCCAGATCTCCTCGAAGAACAACTTGTCGTCGTCGTCGCTGAACTTGCCGTCTTTGACGCACAGCAACAGGTCGTGCTCGTCGATGTGGAAGCGGTCCCAGTACGTCTCCGCAGGGAAGCGTGTGGTGCCGAAGCCGGGCAGGTCCGTGTAGTCGACGCCGTCGTGGTGGTACTTGTGCGCGCTGACGGTGGTGTCCGTGCGCTCGCCGGCCTCGGCGACGTCGCGGCCGATCAGCGCGTTGATCAGCGACGACTTGCCGGCGCCGGGCTGGCCGAACAGCGCCACCCGCACGCGTACCTCGTCGAGCCGCTCGAGTTCAGAACGCAGTCGCTCGGTCTCTTCGCGTAGGTTCATGCTGCTCGGGCGGCGGCCATCGCAAGGGCCGCCTGCGCACAGCCTGCCATTGATTGAGCGCGCCGGCTATTCCCCGGCGTCTCAGGACTGGGCTGGTGCCGCGCGAACCTTGCCGGCCAGCCAGGCCTCCCGCTCGCCGAGCGAACGCGCGAGCGCCGGGTCTGCGACCGGCAACAGACGCGCGGCGTCGAGCGCCAGGCGATAGAGCTGCGCGGCCTCACGGTAGCTGGACTGCTGCTCGTAGAGCGAAGCGGCGCGCTCCAGCCACGCCAGCGCACGCTGCACGTCGCCACCCGGGAGGGACTGGTACAGGTGATGCGCCACACCGTGCACACCCTCGAGGCCGAGCCAGCTCACGCGCTCCTCGAGCGAGCTCGCCACGCTGCCATGCAGTCGCCGCCGCTCGCGCTGGGTGAGGTCGCTGTACAGCGTGTCGCGCAGCAAGTCGTGCGCGAAGCGGTAGCCGTCGATGCGCCCCTCGATCGGCGTGATCACACCGTGCGCGAGTGCCGCATCGAGCGCGCTGGCGCAGACCTCGGCGTCCAGCATGGTCACGCGTTCGACCAGGCTCGCGTCCCACACCGGTCCGACCACCGACGCCACCTCGAGCACGCGCTTGGCCTCCGCGCCGAGCCGCATCACGCGCCGGCGCAGCAACTGCCGCACCAGCTCGGGCGGCGACAGGTTGGGCCCACTGCGCAGCGCGGACGCGTCGCGCACGCCGCGCACCTCGAGCCAGTCGACCAGCTCGCGCACGAACAGCGGGTTGCCGCCGCTCTTGTCGTGCAGCGCCTGCGCCAGCTCCAGCTCGACCGGCTCGCCGAGCTGCATTCGCGCGAGCTCCTGCACCTGCGGCAGCTCCAGCCCGCGCACCAGGAAGCGATGGCAGTGCGGCGTGCGCTGCAGCAAGTCGAGGTTCTTCTGCACCGGCAGCACGGCGGTCAGGTCGTCGCGGCTGCGCACCGTGATCAGCACCAGCACCGGCACACGCTCGAGGTGCGGCGCGAGCATGCGCAACAGCTGCCAGCTCAGCGCGTCCGCGCGGTGCATGTCCTCGAGCCAAAGCACGCGCGGGCGGTTCTCCTGCGCGAGCAGGCGCAGCATCACGTCGTACATGCGCAGCGCGGCCTGGTCCTCGCTCATGCCGAGCTCGCTGGTGTTCGGCACCAGCAGCGCCACCTCGTCGGCGAGCGCGCCGAGCGAGCGGCGCTCGTGGGCGAGCGCGTTCTGCATCAGCTGGCGGAACATCCACAGCGGCGCGCCTTCGCGTGCGCCCTCGCTGCTCGCCGTCCACACGTCGGCCCCCGCGGCGCGCGCGGCCTGGGCCACCCGCTGCGCGGTGCGCGTCTTGCCGATGCCCGCCTCGCCAGTGAGCAAGCAGATCTGACCGCGGCCCGCCATCGCGAGCTCCAGCGTGCGACTCACCTTCTCGAACAGCGGACGCTGGCCGAACATCGGCTCGGTCGACACCGGCCTCGGGGATGCGACGGGGGGCGCCGCGGGCTGCGCGTCGAGCACGCGCACCGGTGCTGCAAAGCGATAGCCACGCCCGTGCACGGTCTCGATCGGCGTCTTGTCACCGCGCTGCTGCCCGAGCGCACGCCGGAGCGCGTTGATGTTCGTGGGCAGTACCGCTTCGGTGACCGCTTCGTTCGGCCACAGCTGCGCGAGCAGCTCTTGTTTGGTGGCCACACGCTCGCGTTGCTCGATCAGGTAGCGCAGGACGTCGAACACCTTGGGTTCGAGGGCGACCGTGGTCTCGCCGCGCCGCAGTTGGAACAGCTGTACATCGAGGACGAACTCGCCGAACGCGTACATGTTCGTGCCAGTCTACGTGCCTCGCCCAGATTTTGCGCAGTGAACCGCCCACGATGTGCGACTGCGCGCGCGTGGCCCTGCGTCCGGTGCAAGCCTCGTTGCGCGCGATCAGGGCGCGTACGTGATCTTGAACTTCACCTGAACCGTCCCCACGTCGGGGACACGATCGGGACGCGCGCGCTTCAGCGTGGCCGCCACGCAGCTGCTGAGATCGGCGAGGCCGCTGCGCCCCACGTTCACCTGACGCACGGCGCCCATCTCTTCGATCACGAAGCTACTCGCCAGCGCGCCGTACTCGTTGCGGTTGGCCTTCTTGGCGGCGTCGACGTAGCAGCTCTTCAGCGCCGGCATCACACGCGCGAGCATGCGCGACACGATGCTGCTGCCGAGCGAGCCTTCGACGTCGAGTTCCTCGACCGACGCGCGCGCGTCGAGCTTCTGCGGCGCAGCAGGCGTCGCAGCGACCGGCTTCGGCGTGGGCGCGGGCTGCTCCACGCGCGCAGGTGCCGCCGTGGCGGTGTCCATCGCCGTGGGCTCCTCACGCGCCTCGACTGGCGCGGCCATCGGCGAGGGCTCTTCGTAGCGCACGTACTCGCTCGACGGGCTCGCGTCCGCCTCGCGTGCGTGATTGGGCCCCGCGGCGCGTGCCACCGGGCGCGGCGCGGGCGCACGGCGCAGCGGCTGCGCGCGCGCGGGCACGCTGGTGGGCGGCGGCGCCATCTCCGGCGCAGCCGCGTCGCGCTGCTGCGCGGCCTCGGGCAACGCGGGCTGCGGCTGCACCGAAGGCGGCGCTTGCACACCCAGCTGCGGCTCGGGCGTCACCGGCGTCACCGCGGGCGGCACACTCGCGATCGCGGGCTCATCGGTGCGACGCGCGACGCCCCACACCGCGAGCGCCAACGCGGCCGCGGCCACGGCGCCGATCCACATCACGGGCTTCTTGCGCTGCTGCGGCGCGTTGGTCACGTCCGGGTGCGCGGTGGTGCGCGCCTCGATCGCGGGCGCGCTCAGGCTGCCAGCCTGGATGCGCATTGCCGTCGAGCCCGTGCCGTCCCCGACCACCACGTTGGCGCTCGGCGGGTTGGTCGTCCACTTGCCCTTCTCCATCGCGCCCGACGAACGCACGCGCCCGAAGCCGGACGGCGTGACGTCCATCCACACGCCGCTCTCCTGGCCGCTCGACTTGGCCTTGCGCGTGAGCGTCTTGTTGTCCTGGATCTCCTTCTCGAACAGCTTCTCCATCATGTGTTCGATCTCGATCGGACCGACCATGACCCCGCTCTCGCGGCAGAACTTCATCAGCTCGCGGCCCATCTCGCGCGCCGTCGTGTAGCGCTGCGCGGGGTTGCGCGCGATCGCCTTGAGCGCGATCGTGTCGAGCTCGCGCGGGATGTCGGGCTTGAGCTCCGAGGGCGGCCGCACGCGGTCCATCATCACGCTCATCACGGTGTCCGCCTGCGAAGAGCGCACGAACAGGCGCTGCAGCGTGAGCGACTCCCAGAGCACCACGCCGAGCGCCCAGATGTCCGCGCGGCGATCGATCTCCAGCTGGCGCATCTGCTCGGGCGCCATGTACGAGAACTTGCCCTTGAGCACGCCGGTGGCGGTGCTCTGGATGCGGTCCGAAGCGCGCGCGATGCCGAAGTCCACCACGCTGACGTTGCCGTCGTAGGTGACGAACAGGTTGTGCGGCGAGACGTCGCGGTGCACCACGTTGAGCGGCTTGCCCTCGGAATTGTGCAGCTCGTGCGCGGCGTGCAGGCCCTCGCACGCCTCCGCGGTCATGTACGCGACGTAGACCGCGAGCTTGCGCGGCTCCATCTGCAGGTCCGTCTTGCGCAGCCGGCGCAGCACGTCGCGCAGGCTCTGCCCGGACAGGTAGTCCATCGCGATGTAGAAGCGACCATCGGCCTCGCCGAAGTCGAACACGTTGCACACGTTGCGGTGCGAGATCGCCGACGACAGCCGCGCTTCGTCGAGGAACATGCGCACGAAGCTCTCTTCCTGCGCCAGGTGCGGGTGGATGATCTTGAGCGCGACCAGCTTGTCGAGCCCTTCCGTCACCGCCAAGTTGACCGTCGCCATGCCGCCCGACGCGATCTCGCGCACCAGCCGGTAGCGGCCCAGACGCTGGATGCTCGGCGCGCGTGGCGAGCGGTCGGCGACGATGCTCTCGTCGGCCTCCTCGCCCTGCTCGACGTCGACGTCGATATCGTCATTCTTGGCCGAATGGTTGTCGGACATGTTGCTAACTTCCTCTGCAATACATCAAGCGTTGAGGGGGAATCACAGTACGGACACCACCGCCAACGTCGCCGCGATCTCGTCCTTGAAATCGCTGAAGTCGTAGTACTCGCCGAAGACCTTGATACGCACGCCGTAGCCGAGCGAGACCGCGCCGCCGACCGTGTAGCGCAGCACCGCGCTCTCCTTGCGAAGTGCGGACGTCACCGGCACATTGCCGAACCGGCGTAATCCATCCCAGCGTCCGACCAGCTCGATGCGCTTGGACACCGGCACGATGGCCTCCACGTAGAAGCCGTCCTTCAAGAAGTAGTTGTCGTACTTGCCGTCCTTGCCCGGCCCGTACTTGAAGCGCGAGCCGGGGTTGTCCCCGAGGCTGATCTCGGTGCGGCGCATCAGGTACTCGGCGCGGAGCTCGACGCGCTTGATGCGCGCGTAGACGTCCACGCCACCGATCGCGTAGCTGAGCTCGGCCTTCGGGTCGTACCAGCCGCCCATGCCGGAGGCGCCGAGCGTGTACGTCATGTCGGCGTCCGCGAGGTCGAGCGTGGCGGAGAGGCGGCCACCGAAGGATGGGCGCGAGTTGTTGTCGAGGTAGTAGAAGCCGCCGCTGCGCTGCTGCGTCCAGTCGATGTCCTGGCCGTCGTTGTCGCCACGGAAGCCGCCGTTCGCGTACGCCGCGTAGTCGACCTGCAGCTCGGTGCCGAACCAGTGCGTGCCGCCGAACTCGATGCCATTGTCGACGTAGGGCGCGGGCACGATGCCCATGTTCCACTCGCGCAGCCGGATCATGCGGCCCATGTCGTACGGCAAGGGCTTGTCCACGGTGCGGTGGTTGGCGGGATCGTGGCGCAGCTGAAAGTCGCCGAAGGACGGGCTGAAGCGCCCGATGCGGAAGCGCGCCTCGTCGACGATCGTGAGGTCGACGTAGGCCATGCCCAGCTCGAAGCCGTGGCAGCCGAAGCAGATCTTCACGTTGGTGGAGATGTGATCGCTGAAGTCGACCGCGAGCTTGAGGCTCATCTCGGTGATGAAGCCGTCGAGCGCACGATCGCGCGCGACCTGGTTCGGCCGGTCGTGCACGTACAGATAGCTGCCCTGCACCGAGCCGGCGATGTTGCGGTCCTGGCCTTCGGCGAAGACCGCGAGCAGCGCGACCAGCGACAGCGAGACGAAGCACCAGAAGCGCGTGTCGCGCCCGAGAGCACGCAAGGTCTTGCGGGTCATTGAGCGGCCTCCCCTTGCGGCGCGACGGTAGGCTCCACGGGCTGTGCGGGTGCATCGACCTCGGGCAACGTCACGTTCGCGGGCGGCGCGACGACGTCGTTCTCCGCCTGCTTTCCGCTCCTCTTGTCCGTGTACCAGAAGAGAAAGGCGAGGATCGCGGGCGCCTCGCTGGCGCTGATACCGCTGCCCGGCGTACGCATCATGCGCGCGACGTAGCGCTCCCAGTGGCCGTGGTCGGTGACCGGTGCGCTGAGCGGACGCTCGAGGCCATGGCACTTGCTGCAGTTGTTCGCGAACACGCGGTAGTCGTGCTCCAGCTCCGACGGCAGCTCACCCACTTCCGCGGGCAGCTCGACCTTGGACGCGCTCGTCTGCGCGGCGCCGCACGAGGCGGTCAACAAGGCCATGCCGCCGAACCAGATCGTGAGCTCACTGGGCATCGGCGCCCTCCGCGATCCAGTCGTGGAGCAACGCCATGTCACTGCGCGAGAAGTACGGCCCAGAGGGCGGCATACGCGCGCCGGTGGGCGGCGCGTCCGAGAGCTTCTGGTACAGGTAGCTGCCGCACGGGTCACCCGCGACGACGATCTTGTCGCGCGAGTTGTTGCCGCCGCGCTTGATCGACCCGAAGCTGCCCACGCTGAAGCCCGTGGAGTCGATCGAGATCGCGCTCGCCGTGGGGTTGTGGCAGGCGCAACCCATCTGCAGCTTCATCAACACCGCGTTCGGGTCGACGTCCGTGTCCGGGTCGCTGTCTTCGTTCTCGCAGTTTCCCGCGGTCAGCTCGCCGACGTCCGGCTCCAGCGTATCGACACACGCAGCCGCGGCTGCAACGGCCAGCAAGGCGCACAGCAGGAGATAGCGGCTCTTCACGGGGCCCCCGGGGCGGCGACGAAGGGACGGTTGACGCGGTTGGTGGTCGCGACCGCGCTGCGGACGAGCTTGGTATCGACGACCGTGAGCGCGTTGTTCATGCCGACCGTGACCAGGTCGCTCTCCTTGGTCAGCTTCGCGAGCGCGGCGTCGTAGGCAGCGCTCAGGGCAGCCGCGTCGCCAGGGGGCGCGACGTCCTTGGGCACCTCGAGTGTGACCGTGACCTGGAGCCACGCCGGCGTGTACTTCAGGTTGCGCGTGCCATCGGGACCGCGGAGCGGCTGTGCGAAGATCACCTTGAGCACCGCGGTCGTGTTCGGCTTCACGATCTCGTAGACATTGTTGGTGACCACGGGCATCACGCCGTCGAAGGGGTTTGGGCCTTCCTGCGGCTCCATCGTCTCGTACCAGACGCTGGTGCCGCGATAGAACGCGAGCCTGCGCTGGTCGTTGACGCCGCCGATCAGCGGCACCTCGATGCCGGTCGTGATCGGATGGTCGACCCAGTACGTCGCGTTGCCGCCCGTCGGATCGGTGATCAGCCCGAGGTCGATCGCGTCGTTGAACGCGTCGACCGAGGGCAGCACCTCGCCCTTGTACTTGTCTGTGATGCACGCGAAGAGCAGCGCCCGGTAAGGCGAGTAGTCGCTGTCGCCCGGGATGCTGTCCACGATCACCGGATGACCGGTGGGCGTGGGGTCCGTGCCATTGCAGCTCGCGATCACGTACGCGGGCGTGGAGCGTAGCTTCCCGGCCCCGAAGTCCCAGTACATCACCTGCTCGCCAGCGGCCCAGCCGACCTTGGGCATGATGCCGGGCTTCGCGACGCCGTCGTTGACGTCGATCTTCCGGAACGTCGTGACGTCGTCCGTCGCGAACGGCGGCATCGACGACCCCGGCGGCAAAATGTACCGGCTGTACCCAGGTTGATCCCCGACCATTGAGTCGAGGCAACCGCCACACAACAGCACTACGGCGAGCGCGGCCTCGT
>DASUME010000365.1:0-7486 GCA_036277895.1 Polyangiales bacterium | reverse complement strand
CGCAGATCCGAACAGCGCCGTGCACGCGCTCGACGCCGATCAGAAGGTCGGCCTCGTCGTCTACGGCTACGGCCAGTTCACCTCGTACATGTACCCCGGTGGCGCGGATCTCGCGCGCATCGCGATCCCGATCCTGATCTGACCCGAGGAGCTTCATGTCGTCCCGTCGCTTCCTGCTCTGTACATCCTTGTTCCTGAGCCTGCTCGCGTGCGGCAAGCACAGGAAGGACCTGGACGACGCCGGCGACGGCCTCGGTGGCGACGACGATGATGGCGGTGCGCTCGATGGCTCGCTGGGCAACGACGGTGGCACACGCGACGGCGGACGCGACGCCTCCAACAACGGCGCTGGCGATGCGAGTGTAGACACTGGCATCGGTCCGATGTCGTGCGCGCCGATCACGTGCGAGGAGAAGGGCGCGGTCTGTGGCCGGCTCGACGACGGCTGCGGCGGCGTGCTGAGCTGCGGCACCTGCGGCACGGGCACGTTCTGCGCGGCCGATACGAACCGCTGCTCGGCGGCGTCCGCGATCTGTCGCGAGGCGTCGTGCGGCGCGATGATCGACGCCTGCGGCGACGCCTTTGCGTGCGGCAGCTGCGCGGCCGGCCAGGTCTGCCGCGGCGGCGCGTGCCAGACCTGCACGCCGCGCGACTGCACGGCCGAGAAGCTGTGCGGCACGCTGCCCGACGGCTGCGGCGGCACGCTCACCTGCGGCACCTGCACCGATCCGCTGAAGTGCGACGCGATCGATCACACCTGCAAGGCCTGCGCGGCCACCAGCTGCCTCGCGCAAGGCCGGGAGTGCGGCACGATCAGCGACGGCTGCGGCGCCACGCTCAACTGCGGCACCTGCGCGAGCGGCGAGACCTGCATCGCGAACGTGTGCACCGCCTGCGTGCCCACCAGCTGCGCCGAGAAGGGCGTCACCTGCGGCACCATCCAGGACGGCTGCGGTGGCACCCTCACCTGCGGCGCCTGCCCCACTGGCGACCAGTGCTACCAGGGCGCGTGCTGCGCCCCGAGCAGCTGCGCGGCGCTCGGCAAGAACTGCGGCGACGTGTCGATCGGCTGCGGCCTGACGCAGAACTGCGGCACCTGCGACGCCACCACCAACAAGATCTGCGGCTACGGCGGCGTCGCCAACGTGTGCGGCCAGTGCACGCCCAACGGCAACACCTGCGCCGCCAAGAACTGCGGCACGGTCAACACCGGCTGCGGCATGATCAGCTGCGGCGGCGCGTGCCCCACGGGTCAGACCTGCGGCGCCAACGGCGTGGCCAACGTGTGCGGCGTGTGCGTGCCCACGGGCAACCCGTGCGCCGGCAAGAACTGCGGCACCGCGCGCGACAGCTGCGGCAACACCGTGAGCTGCGGTGGCACCTGCGCGGCTGGCCAAACCTGCGGCGGCGCGGGCACCGCGAACGTGTGCGGCGTGTGCACGCCGAACGCGAACGCCTGCGCCGGCAAGAACTGCGGCAGCGTGTTCAACGGCTGCGCGAACGTCAGCTGCGGTAGCTGCACCGCGCCGCAGACCTGCGGCGGCGGCGGCACCTCGAACGTGTGCGGCGTGTGCACCCCGACCACCAGCTGCGCGGCGCAAGGCAAGATCTGCGGCACGCAGTCCAACGGCTGCGCGAGCGAGAGCTGCGGCAGCTGCCCGAGCGGCGAGCGCTGCATCGACGACGGCAAGGACTGCTGCAAGCCGGATACGTGCTCCATGCACGCCGGCCAGTGCGGCGCGATCGACGACGGCTGTGGCGGCGAGATCAGCTGCGGCTGCGCCGGCAACTACAAGTGCGTGGCCGGCAGCTGCTGCCTTCCGCGCACGTGCGCGGACTTCGCGGAGGCGGGCAAGACCTGCGTGTCCGGTCCGCAGAAGACGTTCGCAGATACCTGCGGCGGCACGATCACCTGCGAGATCTGCCCGATTATCGGGTTCTGAGGAGAGCGATGCATCGTAGAGCCCTGATCTTCGCGAGCGTGCTCGCCGCGTGTGGCGATGACGCCGGTCCCGACGAGCCAGACGTCGACGGTGGACAGACGCCGACGCAAGACGCGCGCGTCGACACCGGTGCCCCCAGCGACGCCGGCTCGCCGATGGACGCGCAGGCGGATGCGGCGTTGCCTCCGGCGCCGAGCCCGTACGTGGTCTGCTCCAGCGACGACTGGTGCTTCGAGCGGCCGCGGCCAACGTCGCACGCGCTCTACGCGGGCGTGCGCACGGAGCGCGAGCTGTGGTTCGTCGGCGAACAAGGCACGCTGCTCAACTTCGACGGCACCGACCTGCGCGGCGTCGCCAGCGAGAACACCCGCACGCTGCGCGCGGCGCACGCCTTCTCCGCGACCGACGCCTGGGCCGTCGGCGACGCGCTGACGTTCCTGCACTTCGACGGCAGCACGTGGACCACGGTGCCGCCGCCGAGCGCGGGCGACGGCGGCACCGCGAGCAGCGGCGATCTGCTTGCGGTCTGGGGCGCGACCGCGAACGACGTCTGGGCCGTGGGCAGCGCAGGCGTGCTGTACCGCTACGGCGTGACCGGGTGGATCAAGCAGACCGCCGCGGCCACGGTGCCGCTGCGCGCGCTCTGGGGCAGCGCCGCCGACAACGTGCTGGCCGTGGGCGACGGCGGCACGCTGGTGCGCTTCGATGGCACCAGCTGGACCAAGACCACGATCCCCGGCGCAGGCGTGCTGAACGCGATCGACGGCCTGAGTGCCGAGGACGTGTGGGCGGTGGGCAACGCCGGCAAGGTCGTGCACTTCGACGGCATGACCTGGAAGGCCGTGGAGCTGACGCTCGCGAAGGTCGATCTGACCTCCGTGCACGCGCAGGCCGCCAACCAGATCCTCGTCACCGGCGCCAACGGCAGCGTCTACAGCTACGACGGCACGACCTGGAAGGCGAAGACCACCGGCGTGACCAACACGCTGCGCACGATCGTCGACGCGGGTGAAGGTGGGCTGTTGTTCGCGGGGGATCACGGCGCGACGGTGCGCTTCGTGGGCGAGCAGCGCACGGTGTTCAGCATCGGCGGCAGCGCGACCTACCTCGATCTGTTCAATGTCGGCACGAGCGTGTTCGTGGTGGGCGACGAGGCGCTGCGCATCGACGCGAGCGGCTACCAGCCCGTCACCAGCGACACCACACGCGCGCTGTTCGACGGCTACGGCCTGTCGCCGACGCTGGCCTGGGCGGTGGGCACCAACGGCACGATCGTGAAGTGGGACGGCATCAAGCTCACCAGCGTGGAGAGCGGCACCAAGGCGATCCTGCGCGGCGTCTGGGCGTCTTCGGACAGCAGCGCGTGGGTGGTCGGCGCAGGCGGGCTCGTGCTCGGCTTGTTCAACGGCGTCAACTGGGTGCCGAGTGCGATCGCGGGCGTGAACAAGGACCTGCACGACGTGTGGGGCACCGCGGCCAACGACACCTGGGTGGTCGGCGACGCGGGAACCTTGCTGTACTGGAACGGCACGATGTGGAGCGTGGTGCCCTCGGGCGCGGCGGACGCGAGCCTGCGCAGCCTGTGGGGCACGGGCAGGGACGACGTCTGGGCCGTCGGCACGCTGGGCACGATCCTGCACTGGAACGGCAGCGCCTGGGCCGTCTCGCAGAAGGGCGCCGGCTACTCGCTGAACGGCGTGTGGGGCCGCAGCAAGGCCGACGTCTACGCGGTCGGCAGCGCGGGCACGATCCTGCACTGGGACGGCCAGACCTGGTCCCCGCAGAAGGCGCCGGCGGACGTCACGCTGTTCGCGATCGGCGCCGGCACGGACGGCAAGCTGCGCGCCGCCGGTGAAGACGGCGTCATCCTCTACGAGCGCTGATCAGAGCACCGCGAGCAGGTCGCTCTCGCGCACGATCAGGTGGTCCTCACCGTCGATCTTGACCTCGGTGCCGTCGTACTTGCCGAACAGGACGCGGTCGCCCTTCTTGACCTGGACCTCGCGGCGGCTGCCGTCTTCGCGGGTCTTGCCGGGTCCGGCAGCGACCACGATGCCCTCCGAGGGCTTTTCCTTGGCACTGTCGGGGATGAAAAGGCCGCCCTTGGTCTTGTTCTCGGACTCCACGCGCTTGATGAGCACGCGATCACTCAGCGGTCGAACGTTCGCCATGGTTGCTTCTCCCTCTATCTAGCGCGCACGGGTAAAACACGTCGGGCCGACCGTCAACCCGTCGATATACTTACCCCCGTGATGACGGACACGCTCAGCGAGCTGTTCGCCCGGCTTTATCCCAACGATGTGGTCGGCGTGGAGCTCTCGGACCCGGCGCGAGCCGAGCCCCTTTTCGAGGACGAAGAACCGGTGGTGGCGCGCGCGGTGGAGAAGCGCCGCACCGAGTTTGCGCTCGGGCGCACGGCCGCACGCCAAGCGCTGGCGCAGCTCGGGGTGCAGGCGGGCGCGCTGCTGCAGAACAAGGACCGCTCGGTGCAGTGGCCCGACGCGGCCTGGGGCAGCATCACGCACGCCGATGGGATCTGCGCGGCGGTGGCCACGCTGCGCGCGAGCCACGCCGGGATCGGCATCGATGCCGAGCTGCGCGGGCGCGTGAAGCGCGAGCTGTGGGGGCACATCGCGACCGAGCGCGAGCAGGCCTGGCTCGGCGACGCGGACGAGGAGGAGGCCGCCGCGCGCGCGACCTTGCTGTTCAGCGCGAAGGAGGCCTTCTACAAGGCCCAGTTCTGCGCCAGCCGCGGCTGGGTGGGCTTTCACGACGCGCAGCTGCAGTTCGACGAAGAAGGCGGCTTCGAGGTGGAGCTGCTGATCGACGTGGGCATCACGTTCCGGCGCGGCCAGCGCTTCCAGGGCCGCTGGGGCTTCCTGCCGCACCACGTGGTGACCGGGCTCGTGCTCTGATTCCGGCGCTTGCTAGGCCGGCCAGGCCCGCGTCTCGGCGTGCGTGCTGAGCTCGGTCAACAGGCCGAAGTGATCCGACGCCCAGACCCCATCTTCGCTCGGCTCGGTGAACGCGAGCGTGGTC
Source organism: Polyangiales bacterium (assembly GCA_036277895.1). Lineage (GTDB taxonomy): Bacteria > Myxococcota_A > Polyangia > Polyangiales > DASUME01 > DASUME01. The sequence goes on along the minus strand of DASUME010000365.1, from coordinate 2,504 downwards.
TTGAGCGGCTCCCCGCGCCACTTCGAGTCCGGACCGCGCACGAAGATGTAGTCGATCCGGCGCGGCGGCTCGTGCGAGCGCGCGGCGAAGGCGTTCTTGCGATCGAACGTGAAGCCGGGACCACCGTCCCCGCCGTAGGCCCACGCGTCCGCAAAGAACACGCTGCGCCCCTCTCGGGTGGCGAAACCGCGCAGAAATCGGATCTCATCCGACTCGGGCTCGGCGTTGAAGTCGCCCATCAGGATCGGGGGAAATGTTTCGCCGACCGGAGGAAACGCATCGCCGATCGGGAACTTCTCGGCCATCAGCGCGAGGATCGCGTCGATCTGGCGCAGCCGCACCGAACCGTGGTGCAGCTTCCAGTTGAGGTGCGTGGCGAACACCGGCACATCCCCGAGCGGGGTCGCGACCACCGCGTGCACCAGCGAGCGGGTCTCGCCGGTCTCTTCCCCTGGCAAGCGAATGACCAGAGGCTCCCCAATCGGGAACTTCGAGGCGATCGCGTTGCCGAACTCGAAGCCTGGCCCGAGCGACGAGGCCGCCCCGTAGACGAACTGGTAAGGCGTGTCGCGTAGCAGCTCGGCGGCCTGGTTCTGCACCAGCTCGCCAGCGCGCAGCTGGAGCACCTCCTGCAGGCCGATGATGTCCGGGTCGAGCGCCAGGATGCCCTCGCGAATCAGCTCGCGGCGGCGCTCCCAGGGGGCTTCGCGGTGCCAGATATTCAGGGTCAGTACGCGCAGTCGAGCCATGGCGCCCAGTATACAGAGCCGGTGTCGATCACTTGCCGGCCGGGCGACGTTCGGGTGTGCCCTCGATCGCATCCGCGGCGCAGCCTGCGCTGCCCTCGCTGGTGAGTCGGCCGCCGATGAGCGTTGCGACCACACCTGAGACCGTCAGCGTCAAAACCAGCCGCACGAGGAAGCGCTTGTCGCGTCTGAATGCGTGCTCTTCGAGATCCGCCATCTACACTCCGGCATACAACGGGTGGGCCGGTTTCGATCCGACCCCGAAGATCTTATACACTGCGGAGCAGTTCGCCCGCGCCAATGGTCATGCGCGCAGGCGTTGCAATGCAGAAGGTGTGGCGTTAGATAGCCGCGCACCCGCTAACCTTACCTGCGCGGCGAGAGAGTCCGCGCGACTCACCAGCGAGGAATCAGCATGAGCACCACCGTCACGATGCCCCAGCTCGGAGAGAGCGTCGTCGAGGGCACGATCGGCAAGTGGCTCGTCAAAGAGGGCGAATCGGTCGCGCGCGATCAAGCGGTCGTCGAAGTCCTGACCGACAAGGCCGACAGTGAAGTCCCCTCGCCCGTGGCTGGCGTAGTGAGCAAGCTGCTCGCCAACGTGGATGACGTGGTGAAGGTCGGTGGAGGCCTGTTCATCGTCGAGGAGGGCGCCGCGCCGGCCGCGAAGGAAGCGCCCAAGGCGGAGCCGAAGGCCGAGGCCCCCAAGGCCGAAGCGAAGCCCGAGCCGAAGGCAGAAGCGCCCAAGACCAAGAACGAGATTCCCCCGCCGCCCAAGGAAGCGCCGGCAGCCGCGCGCAACGGCGGACCGGGCGTGATCGCGACTGGCTCGGGCTCGCCGTCGGCGCGCAAGGCCGCGCGCGAGCAGGGTGTGGAGCTGGCCGCGCTGGCCAAGCCGAGCGCGGCGATCGCGCCGGCCGCCCCTGCCCCGGCGCCCGTCGCGGGGCCGAGCGGCAAGAAGAGCGCGTTCCAGGTGCCGCCGTACATCCAGCGTGCGGGCGACCAGGTGATCCCGTTCTCGCGCCGGCGCCGCATCATCGCCGACCACATGGTCTACTCGAAGCTGACGTCGCCGCACGTGGTGGCGGTGGCCGAGGTCGACATCCAGGCCACGTCCAAGCTGCGCGATCAGCACAAGGACAAGCTGAAGAAGGAGGGCATCGGGCTCTCGTTCTTGAGCTTCGTGTGTGCGGCCACGGTGAAGGCGCTGAGCGAGTTCAAGGAGCTCAACGCGCGCGTGCTCGACGACGCCTACGTGCTGCTCAAGGAGATCAACCTGGGCGTCGCGGTGGACACGCCGGACGGCCTGGTGGTGCCCGTGATCAAGGGCGCCGACAACCTGACCGTGAAGGGCATCGCGCGCGGCATCGACGAGCTCGCGGTGAAGGCGCGCGACGGCAAGCTGTCGCCCGATGACCTGGCGGGCAAGACGTTCACGGTCTCGAACCCCGGCCGGCGCGGCAACCTGCACGGCGGCGCGATCATCTCGCAGCCGAACGTGGGCATCCTGCGCATCGGCGAGATCAAGAAGCGCGTCGTCGTGGTGGAGAAAGACGGCGAGGACTCGATGGCCATCCACCCGGTGATGTACCTGTCGCTGTCCTACGATCACCGCATCGTCGACGGCGTACACGCCAACGGCTTCCTGTACCGCATCGGCGAGCTGCTCGAGCAGGGCGACTTCAGCATCTGATTCCAGGGTGCCCCGTTCGTCGGGGCGCGGATCAGAACTTCGCGCGAGCGACCAGGCCGGCGCCG
>DASUME010000364.1:0-3109 GCA_036277895.1 Polyangiales bacterium | reverse complement strand
GCACAGGCCCTGACGCACTCGGCGATGCTGTCGCCGGACACGCCGCGATCGTCGTCATTGCCGTCGTCGCCGCAGGCGAACATCGTGGCGGAGAGGGCGAGGGTAAGCGCGAGCAAAGAACGAACGGTCATGAGGCGTCTCCTGGTGTGACTCGCGGACGGGGAACCGCCCGCTTCGAGGTAAGTGTCTGCCGTCCGTTGTGCAGGTGCCGTGCCGCGCCGTGCGCGCTCGCGACGGCCGGATTCATGGGGAATGTGGTCGCTGCGCCGCCGCGTTTCGTCACAGCCGTGTCGCACGTGCGCGCACAGGTGCTCAGTCGACGAAGTACTCGCGGTCTCCGGCCAGGCCCTGCTCCAGCGCGGCCATGCCCTGCGCGACGTCGAGCTTCACACCCTCGCGCTGGAAGCTCATGCCGAGCGCGTACAGCGTCTTGAACAGGTTGTGCGAGCGGCACTGCTCGCCCATCTGTCCGATACGCACGACGTTGAGCCCGAACGCGCCGCTGATCTCGACGCGAAAGGCCTTCGTCATGTACTCGCGCACGCGCACGCTATCGACGCCGGCCGGCAGGTTGATCGCGACCACGCTGTTGAGGCGCACGTCCTTGCTGGCGAACAAGCTCAGGCCCATCGCCTCCAGGCCGCTCTGCAGCGCGAGCGAGCTCATCTCGTGGCGGCGGAAGCGCTTCTCCAGCGTCTCTTCGGCGACCAGGCGCAGCGCCTCGTGCAGCGCGAGCACACCCGGCACGGGGGCCGTGTAGTGGTACTGCTGCGCGCCCCAGAAGCGCTGCGCGCGCAGCGCGTCGTAGCACCAGTGCGGGCGCGGCGAGGGATGCTTCTCGAGCGCCGACCAGGCGTCGCTCGAGAACGCGCACAGCGACACGCCCGGGATCGAGCTGAGCGCCTTCTGCCCGCCGGTCAGGCCGACGTCGATGCCCCACTCGTCCATCTTCACCGGCATCGCGCTCAGCGTGACCACGGTGTCCGCGACCGTGAGCGCGCCCTGCGACTTGGCGAATGCGCAGATCTCGGGCAGCTCGATCAGCTTCACGCCGCACGACGTCTCGCCGTGCGCCATCGTGATCACGTCGAAGCGCTGCTTGGCGAAGGCGTCCTTCACCTGCGCGAGCGAGATCGGCACGCCGAGCGGACCTTCGAGGTACGTCACCTCGGCGCCCACGCCCGTGGCCATCTCGCCGAGCCGGCCACTGAACGTGCCGCTGCTGAGGCAGAGCACCTTGCGCCCCGGCCAGCACAGGTTCGAGACCGCCATCTCCATGGCCGCCGAGGCGGGGCCGGACAGGCCGATGATCTTGTCGCTGCGCGTCTGGAAGGCGTAGCTCGCCATCTCCTTCACGTTGCGGATCACGCGGTCCATGGTCGGGCCGAGGTGGTTGATGATCATGCCGTTGGCCTGCGCCACGGCCTGCGGGATCGGCACCGGACCAGCCCCCATCAGGAGCAGCGGCTCGGTGGGTAGGATGGCGGCCAGGGGCGTGGTTTTGGGCGGCGAAATCGTGGACGTCATGACTCGGTGACCCGCGCGCCAAAATGCGCGGGATCCGATGATAGTGGGGCACGAGCCGCTGTCCCGCAATCTCCGGGTAACCCGCCGCTATTTGGCCAGACTCCAGGGCGGTTTTCGCCAGCGTTCACCGACGAAGTCCACGAACGCGCGCACCTTGGACGAGACGTGCCGGCGCGGGGGCGCGACCGCGTGCAGGGTCAACACGTCCGTGGTCCAGCCCACGAGCACCCGGGCCAGCCGCCCGGCCCGCACCTCGTGCGCAAACTCGAACTCGGGCCCCACGAACACGCCCATGCCGTGCACCGCTGCGGCCACGCTGGTCGCCCCGTCGTTGCACGACAGCCGGCCGGTGGGCTCCACCTGTGCGCTGCGCCGGCCCTTGCGCAGCGTCATGCGGCCACCGTCGATCCGCGGCAGGTGCCGGATCACCGGGTGCTGCTCCAGGTCGCGCGGGTGCCTGGGCGTACCGCGCTCGGCGAGGTAGCGGGGCGCGGCGCAGAACGCCATCGCCATCGGCCCGATCTTGCGCGTCACCAGCGTCGAGTCCGCCGCACGGCCGACGCGCAGCGCGACGTCGATGCGCTCCTCGACCAGGTCGATGTACTGGTCGCTGAGGATGAGCGCGATCTCCAGCCGGGGGTGCAAGCGCATCAGCTCGTCGGCCAGCGGGATCAAGTACGGGCGCCCGAGGCCCACGGGCGCCGTCACGCGCAGCGTTCCTTCGACCATGCCCTGGTGCGTGTGGGCCGCCTCGCGCGCCAGCTCGGCCGCCTCGCGCACGTCGCTGCTCGCCGCGTACACGCGCTCGCCGACCTCGGTCAGGGACAGCTTGCGCGTGGTGCGCGAGAGCAGCTGCACGCCGAGCTGCGCCTCCAGCTGCGCCACGTGCTTGGACACCGCGCTGCGCGTCATGCCCAGGCGCTCCGCCGCGCGTGCGAAGCTCTTGCCATCGACCACCTCGGCGAACACCACCAGGCCACGCAGTTGATCCAACATTGTCAACTTTCACTACTCAGTGAAATGACGATTGGCAACCTTGTGGAGAGCTGTCCAACGTCTACGATGTCGTCAGTCGCCCAGGGACCACGCGTAACGCTGTGACGCGACCGGGCGTCGTATCGACGAGGACCAGAACATGACCAAGAACAACCTGCTCGCGAGCCTCACGCTCGCCACATCCCTGCTCGCCGCCTCCGCCTTCGCGGAGACCACCGAGTGGACGCTCGATCCCACGCACTCGCACGTCGGCTTCAGCGTGGCCCACCTCGTCGTCTCCGAGGTCGAGGGCACGTTCAAGAAGTGGTCGGGCAAGGCCCTGCTCGACGAGGCCGACCTCACCAAGAGCACCGTGGAGTTCACGGCCGAGGTCGCGTCGATCGACACCGACGAGGCCAAGCGCGACGAGCACCTGAAGAGCGCCGAGTTCTTCGACGCCGCCAAGTTCCCGCAGCTGACGTTCAAGTCCACCAAGATCGCCAAGGCCGGCAAGGGCTACAAGGTCACCGGGGACCTCACCATCCACGGCGTCACCAAGCCGGTCACGCTCGACGCGACCGTCAGCCAGGCCGTCAAGAACCCGTGG
>DASUME010000363.1:0-2292 GCA_036277895.1 Polyangiales bacterium | reverse complement strand
CACGCGCTCGCTGCTCGACCGGGGCGCCGCCAAGATCGCGGAGAAGCTCCGCGAGGAGGGCGACGAGCTCGCGCGCGCGGTCGAGTCGGAGACCGACGAGCGCGTCGTCAGCGAGAGCGGCGACGTGATCTACCACCTGCTGGTGGGCCTGCTGTTCCGCAAGCTCTCGCTGCGCGACGTGCAGGTCGAGATCGCGCGCCGCTTCGGCACCAGCGGCCACGACGAAAAAGCTTCGCGCACGAAGTAACGCTACGCGAGCTGCTCCATCAGCGCGCGCGCCTCGATCACGTTGTCCTCGATCGAGCAGTAGGTCCAACCGCCGTAGCGCCCGAGTGTGTGCACGCCGTGCGACGCGAGCTGCTCCTTGAGCCGCTTGTGCTCCTTGATGGAGCGCTCGGTGATGTGCACGTACGCCGGGTCGAGCACCACCGAGTGGTGCGACACCAGCTCGTGATCGCTCACCACCCCCGCGCGCCCGAGGTCGCTCAGCGTGCGCCGCAGCATCAGCTCGATCTCGTTCTGATCGACCGCGTGCGCGGCCGGGTAGCCGATCTCCACGTACAGGCTCATGCGCGGCGTGTTGAAGATGTTGTCGTAGAAGCCGACCCGGTAAAAGCACAGCGAGCGGTCCGGGTAGTACATCCAGTGCACGTTCTCTGGGCCCTTCTTGTCGAAGCCCAGGTTGAACACGAGCACCTTGTTCCAGCTCCAGACGCTCTTGTCCTCGAGCAAGCCGGCGGCCGCGAGCAGCTTGTCGAACGGCGCCGACGAGATCAGGCGCTCGTACTTCAGCTCGCGCTTGTTCGTCTTCGCCAGACGGCGTTCGAGATCGATCGAGACCAGGCGCTCGCTCAACGCGATCTGCGACTGCCGAACCTCACTCGCGATCGCCTTCACGTACTCGATCGCGCCGCCTTCGGGGTAGGTGAAGTTGGCGTTGTAGCTGGAGTTGTCCGCGGTCCGCATGTTGCGGATGATGTCGGTGAGATCCGCGTGCGGGAAGAAGCGTCCCATCGCGTTCTTGTCGAGCGAGCTCAGGCGGCAGGCGTACAGCTTCTCGTTGTACGGGATCAGGAACTTCTCGGCGATGCCGCGGCCGAAGCGCGCGTACAGCATCTCCTCGAAGTTGTTCTCCGGCTGCGGTGGCTGCCCGGGCAGACGCGCAAAGTACAGATCGACCAGACACTCGATCAGCTCGTCCTTGGGCAGCTGATGGATGTTCTTCTGGAACGGGAAGTCGATCATCTGCCCGCGGTAGTGGATGAACGAGCGCTTCTCCACGTCGAGCACGCTCTGCGTGGGCATGCGCGCGTGCAGGTAGTCCGCGATGTCTTTGTTCTTGAAGTGGAAGAAGTGGCCCGAGTAGTCCCAGACGAAGCCGTCTTGCTTGACCGTCTTGCAGTAGCCGCCGATCTCCGCGTCGCGCTCCAGGACGAGGTAGTCCGAATCACGCGAGAAGGCCGCGCAGGCGAGCCCGCTCATGCCGGCTCCGATGATCAAGGTGCGTACGGAATCCATGGCCGAGCATGGTGCCATGGACCGCGTTCGGGCGCCTGTTCGTGTCAGCGAGCGCACATGGCCTGAACAGATCGGTTGTCACCGAGAAGGCGCGCCCTTACTTTGGCACGATGGCTCCTCGTGGGTTCTTGGCCTCGCTGGCGTTGCTCGCGGTCGGTTGCGCGGACGACGGCAACGGGCTGCGCACTGCCGATGACCCGGTCATGGTCGGCGAGTGTCCGTGCCGGCTCGAGGTCAAGTTCGAGAACCTCGCCATCTGCGCCTCGCCCACCACGCCGAGCGCCCCCGCGCATGTGTTCTCCAGCAGCTGGGACCTGACCGCCAAGCACCCAGTCTGTGGCGCCTGGGCCGAGCCGCAGCCGGTGCCGAGCGACCCGTGGAGCCGCAGCATCGACATCAAGTCCGCGTGCACCGGCGCCGCGCAGTTCTGTCTGGTGCTCAAGGCCGGCGACGCCAAGGCGCTCAGCGCGGATGACTGCGAGCTCACGCGCCGCTGCAACGACATCGACTACCCGGTCGCCAACGCCACGCAGATGCTCGGCGCGCTACCGGGTTGGGTGGGCACCACCGCCTGCGCGGCGCGCTACGAGCAGCTCGGCGGCTACCTCGAGCTCAACGTCGCGAGCACCCAGCTCGGCTGTGGCACCGGGGCGGTCGAGCGGATCCAGATCTGTCCCTCGCGCTGCAACGACAACCCGCTCGGCGCGGGCTGCGACATCTGCGGCGACGGCTCGGTGCTGACGACGTTCTGATGTAGGACACGAGTGTCCTGAG
>DASUME010000362.1:0-8716 GCA_036277895.1 Polyangiales bacterium | reverse complement strand
GGCGCGCGACGCCGGTCATGTCGTCCGATACGGCGGGGCGGTTGGCGGCCTGGCCGTTGACCACGCCGATGCCGAGCACACCGTAGTCGCCCGAGCCCTTGAGCCCGGAGTCGACCAGGTACTTGAAGCGCTCGCGGATGTGCTTGGGCGCGTAGTAGAAGTGGATGCCGATGTCGCGCTCGTCGCGGAACGCGGTGTTGATCGCATCGTTACGATCGAGCAGCAGACGATTCTGCGACGACTGCAGGTTCTCGAAGCCGAACGGCACCTTCGACTGGCCGACGCGGAAGCGGAACTCCTTGTTCTTGTCGATCGACAGATCCGCGTACCAGTCGCGCATGATCGCGACGTTGAGCTGGGTGTCGATCACCGACGCGAAGTCGGGCTGCAGATAGATGAACACGTGGTCGTGCACATCACCCTGGATGACCAAGCGCGCGCGGCGGATGCCGAAGCCGTTGTCCTTGCCGAGGAAACGATCCCCCTGCGAGTTGCGCAGGTTGTCGTTGCGGTTGATGCCGGGGATGCGGTTGTAGCGAAACTGCGTGTAGCCGCGCAGCTTGATCTTCTCGTACCAGTGCTTCTCGGGCTCCTTGGGCGGCTCCGCAGGTGCGGCGAGCGGCGCATCGACCACGGGTGCCGACGTGATCACCGGACCGGGTGCGGTCTCGGTGGGCGTCAGCTCGATCTTGCCGTCCGTGCGCTGCTGGAACTGTGGCCCCGGCGTGGGCGTGGCCTCGGGACTCGCGACCGGCGCCGGGTTCGGCGCCACTTCGATCGTCACCGGTGCAGTCGTCACGGGTGCAGGCACGGCACTCGGAGCCGGCGCGGTCTGCGCACTGGCGCTCGTAACGGACAGTAAGGTGGAACAGACCAGGACACTCAGGCGCGCGCCAACGGGCGCCACTCGACGCATTTCCAACATCGCTTCCTCGCACGACACAGCCGAGCCAGCGGTCCGCGTTGATCGCGGTCCGGTCGGCCGAGTCCGGTGAGAGCACGTCGCAGACGGTGGTGACGCCCTCGGGGGGGGTAGCCGCGTCCCGTCTGAACCAGAGCTCTTCGCGGGGTGTTCTTACGCGGCGCCCCGACACTCGTTCGTGACATCCGCGCAAACTCGACCACGACGTTTGCATCGGACACAGCACGCGATTCGCAGACAAAACCGACATGCTCTGCCGACACCGACAGAACCGTCGCACCCTCCAGACAGCGCCGCGCCCTTCACGGATCTTTGCGTCTTCGGTGAGGCCACGTCACTCCCACGTCACGCTCGGACGCGAGCCTTGTCGTCGATGACGAACAGCAAGCTCCCGCGCCGCGACTTCATGCGCACGGTCGCCATCGCGACCGGCAGCGCGACTGCGATGTCCGTGTTCCCCAGCTCGATCGAGAAGGCGCTCGCGATCCCCGCCAATCGCCGCACGCGCAGCCTGCGCGACGTCGAGCACGTGGTGGTCCTGATGCAGGAAAACCGCTCCTTCGATCACTACTTCGGCACGCTGGCCGGCGTGCGCGGCTTCGGCGATCGCCACCCGATCCCGGTCCCGGACCGACCCGGTCTGCTCGAGGGCAAGACCGTCTGGCTGCAGCCGGGCGAGAAGGCCCCCGTGGTGGCGCCCTTCCCGCTCGACACCGGCCACGCGTTCGGAACGATGCGCGTCAGCGGCACGCCGCACAGCTGGCCCGACGCCCAGCACGGCTGGGACCACGGCCGGCTCTCCAACTGGCCGGCCGCCAAGCGCGACCACTCGCTCGGCTACTTCACCGAAGCCGACATGCCCTTCCAGTACGCGCTCGCGAACGCGTTCACGCTCTGCGACGAGTACCACTGCTCGTTCCACGGCGGCACCAACACCAACCGCCTGTTCCTGTGGACCGGCACCAACGATGGCCTCGCGCTCGGCAACGGCCCTGCCACCGACAACTCGTACGACTGGGTCGAGCACGATCCGCAGGGCGGCTACACCTGGACGACGTACACGGAGCGCCTCGAGAAGGCCGGCATCAGCTGGCAGGTCTACGAGAACATGGCCGATCAGTTCACGGACAATCCGCTCGCGGGTTTTCGCAAGTTCCGCGCCTCGTACAACAAGGAGGCGGGCTCGGATCCGGTGTGGGCCAAGAAGGGCCTGAGCACGCGCGACCTCGACCAGCTGCGAGAAGACGTGATCCACGGCACGCTGCCGCAGGTGTCGTGGATCGTCGCGACGGCCGAGGGCTCCGAGCACCCCGGTCCCTCGAGCCCCGCACAGGGCGCCGAGTACACGGCCAAGGTGCTCGACGCGCTGACCGCGAACCCGGAGGTCTGGAGCAAGACCGTGCTGCTGATCAACTTCGACGAGAACGACGGCTTCTTCGATCACGTGCCGCCGGCCGCGCCGCCCTCGCGCCGGGACGACGGCAGCTACGCCGGCGAGTCGACCGCGAGCACCCGCGGCGAGTACCACGAGCACCTCGCGGCCGACTCGAACGCCGAGCTGCAAGCGCTGCGGGGCCGTCCCTACGGCGTGGGACCGCGCGTGCCGATGTACGTGATCTCGCCCTGGAGCAAGGGCGGCTGGGTGAACTCCGAGCTGTTCGATCACACCTCCGTGATCCGCTTCCTCGAGCGCCGCTTCGGCGTCTACGAGCCCAACATCTCGCCCTGGCGGCGCGCCGTGTGCGGCGACCTGACGAGCGCGTTCGACTTCGGTGCCAAGGACGACGAGGCGTTCTTCGAGGACCTGCCCGACACCACCGAGCTCGCCCAGCGCGCGCGTGAGCTCAAGGAGACCACCACGCCGGCGACGCCGCAGGTGGTGGCGCTGCCGGAGCAAGACTACGGCGTGCGCCCTTCGCGCGCGCTCAACTATGCGCTCCACGTGCACGCGAAGGTCGGCGCGGGACAGGTCGAGCTCACGTTCGACAACGACGGCCGCAACGGCGCCGTGTTCCACGTCTACGATCGCTTGAACCTGAGCGCGATCCCGCGGCGCTACAGCGTCGAGGGCAACAAGCGCCTGACCGGCACCTGGGCGACCGAGCGTGCATACGATCTATGGGTGCTCGGGCCCAACGGCTTCCTGCGTCACTTCACGGGCGTGGTGGGTGAGGGACCCGAGGCGTTCGCCAGCTACGAGCTGATCGGCGGCAACCTCCTGCTCTGGTTGCACAACAACGGCGACCAGTCGCTGCCGGTCCAGATCGTGCGCAACGCCTACCACGAGCGCGGTCCCCTCGAGCAACGCCTGGCGCCTCGCTCGCGTACGCTCGTGCCGTTTGGCCTGCGCGAGAGCGGCCACTGGTACGACCTCACGCTGCGCGCCGAAGGCGGCTTCACGCGCCGCTTCGCCGGCCGCGTCGAGACCGGCCGTCACGGCATCAGCGACCCTGCCCTCGGCGGCGCCGCGCGCGCGGATCGCTAAACCCCGCGGCTCGAGCGCGCAGCAAGCCGATACATCGATCACGTCTGGTGCGCGACGGGCGCGACGTGTTCATCGAGCAAACGAACGTCGGCACCGACGTGCTGTGCTCGCTGCCGAACCCTGCCTGGTTCGAGCTGGTGAGCGAGACGCCCGCCGACGGAACCTGCGCGCTTCGCCTGCGCGCCAGGGGCCTGAACCGGGGCAAGCGCTTCGAGCAAAGCTTCGCGGTCACGCTCGCGAACACCAGGGAGCTCGCCGTGGTCCCGTGACTGCCTCAGGCGTGCACGGGGCGCGGCACCAGGGCCATGGCGGCGATGCCGGCCATCAGGCCGCCCACCAGGCCGATCGTCTCGCCCCACAGCAAAAGCGAGCACTTGAGCCAGACCAGCGACAGCGCGCCGAGCGCCATGCCGAGCGCGCTCTCCATGCGGTTGCCCGCGCGCGGCAAGCGCGAGGCGAGCGCGAGGCCGATCAGGGCACCGAACGCGACGCACACGCCCGGCATCGTGCAGGTCACGGTCGCCCCGGGCGCGCAGCACGGACGCAGCCACGCCATCGGCCACAGCGACGTCAGCAGGCCGGCGATCACGCCGAGCCTCGCGCCCCGCAACATCGAGCGTCCGCGGTAGGAAACGGCGAACCAGAGCACGGAGGCGAATGGCAGCTTCAACCAGGGACGCTCGTCGAGCAGCAGCGCGATCGACGCGGCCACGAGGGTGAGCGTGAGCGACCACTGCGCGGCCATGCGCACGCGACCCAGCTCGTAGGCGCGCCGCGCCAAGACTTCAGTCTGCATGGTGTCCTCCGAGGTACAGCCGCAGCCGTGCGTACGCGCGCGACACGCGCTTTCGGAACGCGACGGGGTCGATCTGGGGGCGCTCGCCGCCCAGCATCGCGTGGATCGCCTGGGCGGAGTCGTGGTCCAGCTCCGTGACCGCAAGCTCCAGCGCGCGCGCCAGCTCGCGCTCCAACAACTCGGCCTCGAGATCTCGAGCGTCGCGCAGCTGCGAGAGCGCCGCGGGCTCCGTGACCACGGTCCGCTTCTGCCGGCGCAGATGCGTACGAAGCTCGTTGGACAGCACCGCGTAGAACCACGGCAGCACGGGACGCCCCGGCGTGAACTCGGAGGCGCGCGCGAACACCTTGATCAGCGCGCTCTGCGCCACGTCGCTCGCGCTCGCCGCGTCCACCCGGCCCTGCGCCAGGCGCAGCGCGCGCGGATGCAGCGCGCGGAACAGAGGGTCGAACGCACTCCGGTCGCCCTCCGCCAAGCGCGCCATCAGCGCGTCGAGCTCCGCTTCACTCACGGCCTCAGCTTAGTCTTTGTGGCTGTGCCCGGCGGCGCAGCAGGGGGCTCCGGGGGCGCAACACGCCGCGCCCGGCTCGCAACAGGTGAGCTTGTCGTAAGCCAGCGTACCGGCCATGCCCAGCGACGCCACGGCCAGCACCGCGGTCAGCCAGCGTTCCCAGTTCTTCTTCATGCCCACTGCTAGCCGGCAGCCAGCCGAGCGTGACCGTCAAAAGTGCGCGCGAACGATCGTTTCCAGCTGCGAGCGCTGCTGGGCCACGCTGGCGGCCAGCGAGAGCTGGCTCTCGGCACGCACCAGGTTGTGGTCCGCCCGCGACGCGTACCTGGCCGCGTTCCAGCCCCAGTACTTGTCCACCACGATGTCCGCGCAAAACCGCGCCGACAGCTCCAGCGCGATCGTCTCCAGCCCGAGCACGATCGCGTCTTGCTCCTCGCGCGTCAGCCAGCTCGCGTTCGGAGCGTAGCCCCGGATCGCGGCCTCGAACACGTCACTGCGAAGCGACGCGCGCGAGGCGTCTTCGCCCGCGGGGTTGCACCACGAGCGCAGCGCGTCGCCGAGCTCGATCGGGATCGTCTGGTGGGCCATCGTGTCGAGGTCGAGCAGCGCGTGCGCCCGGTCGCCGTCGAACAGCACGTTCGAGATCTTGAGGTCGCCGTGGATGATGCGCAGCGGCCCGCTCGGCAGCGGCGGCAACGCGCGCGCGCGGCTCAAGATCTCGTCCGCCACGCTGGCGGCCTCGTCGTAGCGCGGGTGGTCGGCGTGCGAACGCAGCGCCTGCTCGAGCGTGGCCATGTGGCGCGGGGTGTCGTGCGCTCCGGGCCGCGTGAAGTGGAACGTGTGCTGGAGGTCGCTCACCGCGCCGTGGAAGCGCGCCACCAGCTGCGCCGCCGAGTACGCCTGCTCGGGCTTCTCCACCACCGAGAACGTGCGCCCCGGCAGCCAGCTCAGCATACGCCAGCTGAAGCCCTCGTCGTCGATCACCCACAGCGCGCCGTCGAGCGTGGGTACCACGCGCGGCGTGTGCAGGCCGCGCGCGGCGAGGTGGCCGGTGATCGCCTGGATGTCGAGGTTCACCTCGGGCTTGAAGATCGGGTGCAGCCGCTGAAGCACGCTGCGCCGCGCGCCCTCGTCGACCTGGTAGGTCCGGTTGATCAGCCCGCCCTCCAGCTGCGTCAGCGTGGCGCTGGGCGAGAACCCGTACTGCGTGAGGATCGCCTGCATCAGACCTCGCTGCCCCGGAACGAGAAGTCGCGCCGCGAGGTGACGGTGGTGATGATGAAGCCGGCCATGAAGTCGAGGAACGTCATCGCCGTGAACACGAAGAAGGTCGAGTTTCCGTAGCCGCGCACCGCGATGAACATGAACGCGGCCACCAGGAACACCAGCACCGACAGCGCGTGGTTCATCACCGAGGCCGAGCCGCTCCGGGTCGAGCGCAGGATCTCCACGAACAACAGCGCCAGCGACAGCATGATGAACGCGTCGCCGGCGCTGATCTGCCAGACGTCGCTCGAGATCATCTCGATGTCGAAGCAGCGCAGCCCGTACCAGGGCGCGCCCGGATCGCTGACGAACAGGTTGAGCAGCACGAACAAGATCAGGCCCACCGCCAGCAGCGGAAACGTCTGCATACGCCCGAGCGTACACCCAAGTCCGCGCGCGCTCAGCTGCGATCGCGGCTCGGGTCGCGCAGGAACAGCGTGGGCAGCCCGTTCGTTCCGCCGCGTACCGTGAACACCTCGGTGCCGGGCTTGTTGCCGGGCCGCAGCGGGCCGAGGTCGAAGCCGGCCGCCGCGAGCCGCGCGTGTGCGCCGGGCAGGTCTGCGACGCGGTAGGCGATCCCGAGCAGCACGTCGTCGTCACCCACGCTCGGATCGTGGACGACCTCGATCGTCACCCCGCCAAGCCGGAAGAACAGCATGCGAACGCCGGCGAACGTGGTGTCGAGCGCCAGCCGCAGGCCGAGGCCCTTGCCGTAGAGCGCGAGCGCCGCCTCCAGGTCCGCGCTGCGCAGCACCAGGTGATCGATCGAGGACGGCAGCGCTGGCGCGAACGCCCCGAGCGCAGGCATCGAGCCCTGCGGTCGCTCGACGATCGAGATCGCCAGCCCGCGCGTCGCACGCGGCGACAGCTCCACCAGGCGATAGCGGCGCGTCTGGCCGTCGTCGCCGTGAGCCTCCCCCTCCTGCGGCGGCGTCGCGCGGATGCCCTGGGCGCGTAGCATCGCGGTGCAGGCGGCGGCATCGTCGCAGCGAAACGAGAGCGTCGTCAGCCGGTCGCCGCGCGCCGCGAGCGCCTGTCGCAGCGCGATGGACTCGTCCGCATCCGGCACCGGCGCGAGCAGCTCGAGCCAGCCGTTCTCGAGCCCGAACAGCGCCCCGCGCAGGCCGATGTCCGGGTGCCCGCCTCGCCAGCGCGGCGGCTGGCCGAGCAACTTCGTGTAGCTCGCGAGCGCCCGGTCGAGATCGAGCAAGGTCAGGGTTGCATGGTCGAATCCGGTCAACATGCGCGCAGCTTTGCGCAGGCGCCGCCCGGCGTCACGCGACCGAGCACTGCCGTCCGTCCAGGCTGCGCAGGTCCACCGTGTAGAACTCGCCGCACTGGCTCTGCGGGTGGTGCGAGAAGGACCGCGTCCCGCAGCGCTCGCAGAAGAAGTGGTGCGCGCTGGTGGCTGCGAACTGATGGCCGGTGAGCTCGTCGTCGCCCGCGAGCAGCTTGAAGTTCGCCGGAGCGATGATGCACTCCCAAACCGAGAAGCCCCACTGGGCGCCGTCGGAGCGCGCGTCGAGCTCGACCTGGTAGCGGACCGCGCCACACAAGCAGCGGCCGTGATACTGGTTGCTGCGGTGTGAAGCGGGGTGATGCCTGCGCACTTGGTTCATGTTCGCCTCTCCCGATTGGGTTCCCGGAGCTGACTCTGGCGTTCACGTCTGACAGCTGAATGTCAGCTTTCGACTGCCGAAGGTCGCCGAAGTTCCGCCCCTCGGCACCGACCCATGCACGGTAGCCGGCAGGTAAATTGAACCCATCTAGGGCAGATCGGGGTTGCGCTTGGGCAGCGACACGCGCCAGCATCGGCCGACGTCGACGGCCCATGGTGGGGGGCGTCGCAAGGGGACAAACCATGCAGGATCTTCGGTCCGCGCACGTCGCGCGTTCGGCCAACGACGCTCTGTTGCCTCGTGAGCCGCTGCTGCCCGATCCGTTCGCGTCGACCGCGGGGGAGGACACGGGCGTGTTCGCCCGACTGACACCGCTCGACGACGCGCAGCATCACCAGCGCGCCACCCGCGCCGCGGCCCAGCGCATGCGCGACGAGGTCGCCAACCTGGACCGGCTCGTGAACCAGTACCGGGCCGAGAACAGCCGGCTCGGCTTCTTCGCCGCCGTCTACCGCGAGATGACGGCGTCGGTCTGGCGCTGCCTCACGCCGCGCAGCGGCCAGCGCGTGATCGCCTACCCCACGCTGATGGCGGACTTCATCCACATCTTCGCCGGCCGCTACTACGACGCGCTGCAGCAGCCGCGGCACTGCACCGCGAGCTGGCGGCTCGCGTTCGAGGCCGGCGCTGCGCCGATGGTGATCCACCTGCTCGCGAGCATGAACGCGCACATCCGGCTCGACCTCGGGCTGGCCCTGGCCGAGGCGACGCGCGACGAGACCACCTGCCAGCTCTTCCGGCGCGACTTCGACATCATCAACAAGCTGGTCAGCGGCTACGACCCGACCAACCAGCTGCTCGGGGTGCCGACCCCGCCCGGCCTGGTGCAGAACGTGGCCGAGACGCTGCGCGTCGCTTCGCCGACGATCGCGCTGTTCGATCGTTGCCTCGGTGGCGCGCTACGCGGTCTATTGGCCGACCGCATCGTGCTCGAGCGCGTGCACGTGGTCGACGTGGCCGAGGCAGGCCTGGCGGCGATCGCGTCCGGCGACCCGCGCGCATGGCGCGAGGTCGAGCGGCGGCGCGACGCCGAGTGCGCGCGCATCGGGCAGGCGCT
>DASUME010000361.1:0-3072 GCA_036277895.1 Polyangiales bacterium | reverse complement strand
TGCGAGTGCAGCACCGCACCCAGCCCACGGTTCAACGCCGCGCGAAAGGCAGGCGCCAGCGGGCGAAAGGTGTCGAACCAGGGCCGGTAGGTCTCGTAGCAGAAGGGCTGCTGCGAGGAGCTGGCGGCCAGGAACAGCGTCGGGAAGTTACGCGTGTAGAGCACATCGGCACCGCGCGCCCGTTGGCGCGCGAACGCCGCGTGCCACCACTTGCGCGCATCGCCGAGCCCGAACACAGGCTGCGGCGCGCCGACGATGCGGAAGTCGCCCCGAGTGAGGTAGTGCGCGCGAATGCCCTCGACGTCGAGCGCCCCGTCGCTCGGAGTCGGTAGCACCAGCGTCACGTCGGCTCCGGCGCGCGCCAGGGCCGCGATCGTGTGCATCGCCTGCTCGGAGTCCGTCTCGTTCGCCGGCAGCGGACGATCGAACAGATACGTGATCTTCATCGAACGTCAGGGAACGATCGGCAAGCGCCGCACGTCGTCGAGCACCGCCATGGGCACCGGCGCGTACGCAGGCTCGCCGTTCTGGGGGCGCCACTCGTCGTAGATGCTCGCGCGCCGCACGCACGCGATCGTGCACTGCGGCTCGCAGCCCTTGGGCGCATCGAACGCGCGCCGCATGTCCTCGCGGCTGTACTCCAGCAGCTGCGTGCCCGGTTCACCGCGGCGCTGGCTGCAGTACGACACCTTGCCGAACTCATCGACGTACAGGTAGCGGCTGCCCGCGCGGCACTTGAACGGCGACACGCCGCCCTCGATCATCACGTCTTCCCAGCCCTCGCCGCCCTTGTGGAAGATCGTCTTCTTGCTGCGCGCGCGCAGCTCGCGGTAGAGGTCCGCCAGCTCGTCGCCCGCGAGGCCCGCATCGAGCTGCCCGGTCGGGCCGTGCATCAGGCCGACCGTCATGTAGAAGCCGAGCTGCTCGATGATGCCCACCAGCGTGCGCGTGGCCTCGGGCGGCGAAGAGCCGAGCACCGCGTTCACGTTCACGCCGAACTTCGCGTGCTCCTTGAGCAGCTCCAGCTTCTTCTTGATCTTCGACAGTGACTTCTGGGAGACCTCGTTGGGCTCCAGGTTGTCGATCGAGATCTGCAGGAAGGTCAGGCCGGCGTCGTTCAGGCGCTCGATCCACTTGCGCGTGACCGGGTAGCCATTCGTGATCGACGTGACCTGCAGGCCCTTGGAGCACGCGTACGCGATCAGCTCGTCCAGCTGTGGATGGAGCAGCGGCTCGCCGCCGGTGAACGTGAGCACGATCGTGCCGAGCGCCGCGACGTGATCGATCTGGGCCTTGAGCCGCTCGACCGGGATCGGGTCCGAGACGTCGTCGTATTCGTTGCAGTAGCCACAGCTCAAGTTGCAGCGGCGCGTGACCACCATCTGCACCAGGACCGGCGCAGTGGGCGTGAACAACATGCGCGCACCGCGCGCCAGCGTGGCCGAAAAACGTGGGGGAAGGAACAAGCGCTACCTCGTCGCCAGTGACAGCGAGCGACCTTAGCCCCGGGTGGGTCTGGGGAGCAAGTCACCGCGTCGGCGGGCGGGAGGTATCTCTCGGTCACGTGCGCTACGTTGGGCCCCCATGTACAGCGGCATCACGCGCGGCTTGTTCCCCGTCGTCGCGCTCGAACGGCGCCCGGGAGCCACTCACTTCACGGTCGAGCTGTCCCCGGAGCTCTCCACGAACGTCGAGATCGGCGCCAGCATCGCCCTCGACGGCGTCTGCCTCACCGTCGTCGCCATTGCGGGCCCGCGCATCAGTTTCGACGCGATTTCGGAGACTCTGTCGCGCTCGACCCTGGCCGGGCTGGAGCTCGGCAGGCTGCTGAGCGTCGAGCGCTCGGTGCGCTACGGCGACGAGCTCGGTGGGCACGACGTGTTTGGTCACGTGATCGGCACGGGTACCGTCGTCGCGGTCGGGAATATCGGCGAGCAGCTGGACCTTACCGTGCAGGTCCCGCCCGCGTGGATGAAGTACATCCTGCCCAAGGGTTTCGTCGCGCTTGACGGTTCGAGTCTAACCGTGGGCGACACGCATTCCGATGGTCGCTTCGACGTCCATCTGATCCCGGAGACGCAGCGACTCACGAATTTTGCGCGTAAGCGTGTCGGAGATCGCACTAACGTAGAGCTCGATCCACGCACGGTCGCGATCGTGGACACGGTAGAGCGGGTGCTCGCGGAGCGACTGAAGGCCTAGACGTCGGGAGGTGAGGATGCGGACAGCGTTGCTCGACGAAGTAGAGGACGTCATGCGCACCGTCGCCTCGCAGGTCATCGTGCCTCGCTTCGGCGCGCTCGCGCACGGCGACGTCGAGGACAAAGGCGATGGCGACCTGGTCACCGTCGCCGATCGAGAGGCCGAGCAGCTGATCGCAGAGGCCTTGCTCGATCTGCTGCCCGGCGCGCGTGTGGTCGGGGAAGAGCAGACCGCGCGCCAGCCCGACCTGCTGGAGCGCCTCGACCAGGGCGACGTGTGGCTGATCGATCCGCTCGACGGCACCGGCAACTTCGTCGAGGGCACGCCGTGCTTCGCGACCATGATCGCGCTGCTCTCGAAGGGCGAGACCGTCGCGGCCTGGTTGCTCGATCCGCTCACCGACAAGATGGCGCGCGCCGAGCGCGGGGCCGGCGCCTGGTTCGGCGGCCAGCGTATGTACGCGGACATCGACGCGCCCGCCGCGGAGAACCTGCGCGGGGCCGTGCTGGTCAAGTACATGCCGCGCGCCTTGCGTGAGCACGTGCAGGACCGGCTGCCGCGGATCAGCGAGGCGCTGCCGGGCACACGCTGTGCGGGCGCCGAGTATCCGGCCATCGCTACCGGGCAACAGGACTTCGCGGTGTTCTGGCGCACCTTGCCCTGGGACCACGCACCGGGTGCGCTGTTCGTCACCGAGGCGGGCGGCGTGGCCGCGCGCTTCGACGGCGCGCCGTACCGCGTGGCCGACGAGCGCGCGGGCCTCCTGGTCGCGCGCAACCGCGCGATCTGGGACGAAGCGCAACGCGCCTTGCTGGTCTGAGCGCGCCTCGGCACGTGGCGGGCGTGCGGGCGCTGGGACGTTCCTGCTCG
>DASUME010000360.1:0-5946 GCA_036277895.1 Polyangiales bacterium | reverse complement strand
GCGAGCTGGCGGACCAAGCCTGGTTGCCCCTCGAGGCGGCACGCTTGCCCGAGGCGCGCCTGCTGCTCGCGCGTGCGTTCGAGCGCTTCGGGAACGAGGCGCGCGATCAGTACGCGCCGTCGATCGATGGTGTGTTCGAGGCGGGCTTGCGCAACGTCGCGCGCGATCTCGACGAGTGGCTGACGCGCATGCTCGAGGAGCACGCGTTCGTGCCGCGCTACTTCGAGCTGGCGTTCGGACTGCGTAGGGGCGAGCGTGACGAGCACAGCGTGCCCGAGCCGGTGAAGCTGCCGATCGGCGTCACGCTGATCGGCGCGATCGATCTCGTGGAGCAAGACCGGAGCGGTGCCCTGCGCGCGACCGACTTCAAGACCTCGCGCGTGCCCGAGACGCTCGGAGTGGTCGACGGCGGGCGCACGCTGCAGCCGCTGCTCTATGCGCTCGCGCTGGAGCAGCTGTTTCCGGGCCAGAAGGTCGCCTCGGGGCGGCTCTACTACTGCACCGCACGCGGCGACTACCGGAGCCACGAGGTGCCGCTGGACGACAGCACGCGCGCGCTCGGCCGCAGCGTGATCGCGGCGATGGACCGCATGCTCGCGGCGGGCTTCTTGCCCGCAGCGCCCGCGCAGCTGCCCGAGGATCGGGAGCGCAACGAGTGCGAGCGCTGCAGCTACCGCGCCGTGTGTGGCCCGTACGAGCTGGAGCGCAGCAGCGTGATCAAGCAGCGTGATCACGGGCGGCTGGAGCCGCTGTTTCAGCTGCGGGGCATGCGATGAAGGAGATCGAAGGCCTGGTCGACGGCCGGGCACGGCACGCGATCCGGACGGAGCTCGACCGCACGCTGGTGGTCGAGGCAGCGGCCGGCACCGGCAAGACCACCGAGCTGGTGCAGCGCATCGTGGCCATGGTCGAGACCGGGCGCGCGCGGCTGTCGTCGATCGTGTCGGTGACCTTCACCGAGAAGGCGGCCGGCGAGATGAAGCTGCGCATCCGCACCGAGCTCGACCGCGCGCTCGGCGAGGAGCGCTCCAGCGAAGCGCGCGAGCGCTTGCTGCGCGCGCTGTCGGAGCTCGAGACCGCGAAGATGGGCACCATCCACGCGCTGTGCGCCGACCTCTTGCGCGAGCACCCGATCGAGGCGGGCACCGATCCGGCGTTCCAGGTGGCCGATGGGATGACGGCGCGGGCGCTGTTCGAGCGCGCGTTCGACGGCTGGTTCGAGCGCACGCTCGACGATCCACCCGAGGGAGTACGGCGTGTGCTGGCGAGGCGCGCGTTCGACCCGCAGGCGGAAGGGGCCCGCGAGCAGCTCGCGCGCGCGGCCTCTTCGCTCAGCGACCGGCGCGACTTCGCGACGCCGTATCGGCGCGATCCGCTCGATCGCGTGGCAGCGGTGGAGGAGATGCTGCGCGAGCTGACGCAGCTGGCGACGCTCGCGAGCCAGAGCTCGATGCACACGGATCCCTTGCGTCGTTCGTTGCGCGAGCTCGGCCAGCGCCTGGCGCAGGTGCCCAAGGGCGACGTCGACGCCGGCGAGGCGTTCCTGCGCCAGCTGCGCAAGGATCGCCGCAAGGTGTGGTCGAGCTTTACCGGCCGTGGCCGCATGTTCGCGCCGTCGCTGGAGCGGGCCGAGGTGGTGGAGCGCCGCGCGCAGTCCAGGCAGCACCTCGAAGACTGCGTGCAGCGGCTCGACGCCGACCTCGCGGCCTGCTTGTCGCGCGAGCTCTTGCCGATCCTCGCGGCGTACGAGGAAGAGAAGCGCGCATCGGGAGCGCTCGACTTCTTCGACTTGCTCCTGCACACGCGCGACCTGCTGCGCGATCACGACGCGGTCCGGCAGCGGGTGCAGGGCGAGGTCACGCACCTGTTCGTCGACGAGTTCCAGGACACCGATCCGGTGCAGTCCGAGATCTTGTTGCTGCTCGCGGCCGACGAGCCGGGCGAGCGCGATCCGTGGCGTGCTGTGCCGGTACCGGGGAAGCTGTTCGTGGTCGGTGATCCGAAGCAGAGCATCTACCGCTTCCGGCGCGCGGACGTGGCGCTCTACGAGCGCATCAAGCAGCACCTGCTCGAGCGCGGCGCAGCGCTGCTCTCGCTGTCGACGAGCTTCCGCTCGCTGCCCGCCATCCAGTCGCTGGTCAACGCCAGCTTCGGGCCGCTGATGCAGGGGGCGGTCGAGCGCGGGCAGGCGAGCTACGTCGCGCTGTCGCCGTTTCGAGCCGCGCGCGCGGGCCAACCCGCGCTGATCGCGCTGCCCGCGCCAAAGCCGTTCAGCGAGTGGGGCAAGGTTACCAAGAAGGCGGTCGAGCAGTCGCTGCCGAGCGCGGTGGGCGCGTGGGTGGACTGGCTGGTGCGCAAGAGCGGCTACCACGTGCAGGAGGGCGGCGTGGACGTGCCAGTGCAGCCGCGCCACGTGTGCCTGCTGTTCAAGCGCTATCGCGCGTGGGGAGTCGAGGACGTGTCGCGCGAGTACGTACGCGCCCTGGAGGCCCGCGGGGTGCCGCACGTGCTCTCCGGCGGTCGCTCGTTCCATACGCGCGAGGAAGTGATCGCGCTGCGCGCGACGCTGAGCGCGATCGAGTGGCCCGACGACGCGCTGAACGTGTACGCGACGCTGCGCGGGCCGTTCCTCGCCTTCCACGACGAGCTGTTGTTGCGCTTCAAGCAGCGCGTGCGGCACCTTCATCCGCTCGGTCCGGTCGAGCGTGCGGAGCTGGGCGCGGACGAGCTGGAGGTGGCGGACGCGCTGGCGTTCCTCGCCGAGCTTCACCGCAAGCGCAACCAGCGCCCGATCGCGCACACCATCGCCGCGTTCCTGCACCACTTCCGCGTGCACGCGGGCGTCGCGATCTGGCCCACCGGAGAGCAAGCGCTGGGCAACGTGCTGCGGCTGCTCGACTACGGACGAAGCTACGAGCGCGGCTGCGCGAGCTCGTTCCGCGGCTTCGTGGAGTGGCTCGCGCTGCACGCGGAGCTGGGTGAGGCCGCCGATGCGCCGGTGATCGAGGAGAGCAGCGACGGCGTGCGCATCATGACCGTGCACGCCGCCAAGGGGCTCGAGTTTCCGATCGTGGTGCTGTGCGACCCGGGGGCGCCGATCCAGAAGGAGTTCGCGTCGCGCTACATCGACGTGGAGAGCCAGATCTGGGCGGAGCCGCTGTGCGACGCCGAGCCGGCGGAGCTGTTCGAGCATCGCGAGCTGGTGCAGGACCACGACGAGGCCGAGTCGGTGCGCATCACCTACGTGGCGGCGACGCGCGCCAAGGAGATGCTGGTCGTGCCGGTGGTCGGCGAGGGGCGGATCGACGGCTGGACCAGCTTGCTCGCGCCCGGGCTCTACCCGCCGCCCGAGCGCCGGCGCAGCGCGATTCCTGCTGCCGGCTGCCCGGCCTTCACCGGTGACAGCGTGATGAATCGCCCGGTCGACTCGTACGACGGACCCGAGGCGAGTGTGGCGCCGGGTGAGCACGTGCCGATGCTGGGCGAGCACCGCGTGGTGTGGTGGGACCCGTGGCTGCTCGATCTCGATCGGCGCGCGAGCGGCGGCGTGACGCAGCAGGATCTCTTGAAGGAAGACAGCGCAGCGCAAGAGCGTGGCCTGGCGGAGTACGAGGCGTACCGCCTGCAACGGTCGGTCGATCGCGCGGCGGGCGCCCGGCCCTCGCTGCGCACGCGTGCGATCACGGAGCTCGCGGGCGAGCTGACCGACGAGGTGGTGGTGGCGCCGGCGACGCACGAGCTGATCGTGATCGACAGCGGCGCGACGCGTGACGGGCGCCCGAGTGGGAAGCGCTTCGGCACGCTGATGCACGCGCTGTTCGAGCACGCGGTGCTGGCGGGCGGACCCGACGCGAGCGCGCGCGAGCTGGAGGGCTTGTCGCGCTTCGTGGCGCGCTCGCTCGGGGCGACCGAGGCCGAGCGTACGCGCGCGGTCAGCGACGTGGCGCTCGCGCTGCGTCATCCACTCTTCGAGCGGATCGAGCGTGCGCATGCCCGCGGAGAGCTGTTCCGCGAGGCGCCGGTCACGAGCTGCCCCGAAGCCGGCGAGCTGCGCGAGGGCATCGTCGATCTGGCGTTCCGGGAGCACGGCAAGATGGTGCTGGTCGACTTCAAGACCGACGTGGTGATCGCGGAGGTCACGCGCTACGCGCAGCAGCTCTCGCTCTACGCCGGGGCGCTGGAGAAGGCGCTCGGCGAGCCGGTCGAGTGCGTGCTGTTCAGGGTCTGAGCGCCGCGATGTGGTCGCGCGCATCCTGCGCGAACGGGCCACTGCCACCGTCCGCCTGCAGGTAACGCTCGAAGCCGTGCAAGGCCTCCCGCGCGTGCGTGCCATGCTCGAGCTCGTCGAGCGCGAGGTGGCCGAGCGCCTCGTAGTACTCGCGCTCGTAGGCCGGCACGAAGAACACACCGAGGCGCTGCAGGGCCGCGAACGGCGCACGGTCACTCGCGATCGCACGGCGTGCGTCGACCAATGCCTGCGCGTGCTCGCCCATACGATCGAGCGCCACGGCCTGGCCCCACAACGCGAGCACGCGCCCGTTCGCATCCGCTTCGCGCGCGGCGCGCTCGTACAGCGCGACCGCGCGCGAGAGCTCGCCCTGGAACATCAGTACCTCGGCCAGGTCGAGCAGGATCGTGGGCTGGCGGGCTGGATCGTCGTGCAGCGCCAGGGCGCGCTCGTACTCGCTGCGCGCGGCATCGAGCTCGCGGCCGCGTGCGTGCAGCACGCCGAGCTGGAAGGCGACCTGCTCGGCTTCGTAGAGGGGATCGAGGGTGCGCAGCGCGTGCAGCTCTTCGATCGCTGCGCGGCGGCTCGGTTCGTCGTCTTCGCTCAGCGTCAGCGCGTGCGCGAGGCGCGCCTCGCGTCGCGAAGGGTCGAGCTGCATCGCCAGGGCGAAGCGGGTGCGCGCGCCCTCGACGGCGAGCGCACGCTGGGCCGCAAAGTCGCCGGGCAGGCCCGCCGCCGACAGCAAGCCGAGCGCGAGCGCCGGCGAGAGCTGAGCATTGCCTTCCTGGACCAGCCTCTGCGCGCGCGCGCGATCGGGCTCGAGCAGGCGCGTCCAGTAGTCCGCACGCGCGGGCGCTGCGAGCAGCCACAGCGCGAGCACCCACCTCACGCGCTCAGCCCCACGCGCCTGCGCGCAGTCAGGCACGCGTCGCCACCGACCGCGAAGTCCGCGCACGAGCGCGGACGGTCTTCGTAGATCGTGCAGCGGTTCGCGTGCGGCTCCAGCGCGACGCAGCGCCCCTGCGGACGCGGCAGGTGCGGGCCGAACCCGTCGACTACCACGAGTGCCTTCAGCACGGGTTGCACGCGCTCGCGCTTGCCGATCTCGACGCGATCGAACGCCTCGCGGCAGCACGCGCCGCACGGCTCGCAGGCCAGCGCGGGCTCGAAGCGCACGCACGCACGCATGTCGTCCGCGATGCGCCCCTTGCGCGCCTGGCGGCAGCGCGTGCCGTGCTTCCAGGCGCACTCGCCACACTGCCCGTGATCGCCGACCGGGAAGCCGCTGGCGTGCAGCGGCCGCGTGCGTCGCCACAGGCTGTCCGCCGGTAGCTCCAGCTCGCGCATGGATGCGGCGAGCGCCTGCGTGCGCTCCAGCGCGCGGCGCAGCGTGGCTGCCCATGGGCCCACGGTCGCGCGCTCGAAGGCGTCGCGCGCGACCGGGATCGCCTCATCTTCGCCGGGGCCGAGCGGGTCGATGCCGAGCGTGTCCCAGTAGCTGCGGTGGTCGGTGGTGACGGCGAACAAGCCGCGCAGGCCGTAGCGGTCGGACAGCGCGGCCTGCAGGCGATGGCAGGCGTGCTCCTGGAGCAGGTCGCGCGCGTCGACGTTCTCCATGCCCCAGTCGGCGCGCTTCACGCCGCGCGGGCCGGCGACCAGGGCGTGGCACAGCTCGTGGAAGATCAGCTGCGCCAAGCTGTCGTCTGCATCGAAGTGTA
>DASUME010000359.1:0-3371 GCA_036277895.1 Polyangiales bacterium | reverse complement strand
CAGGCCCACCGCCTCGGCGTGGCGCCGCAGCAGGCGCGCACAGATCGAGTGGAAGGTGCCGATCCAGGGGCCACGGCCGTAGGCGTCCGGCTGCTGGAGCGACTCGCGGGGCAACAGCGTGAGGATGCGGTGGCGCATCTCGGCCGCCGCCTTGTTGGTGAACGTGACCGCCAGGATCTTGTAGGCCGGGACGTTCTGCTCCTGCACCAGCCGCGCGATTCGGTACGTGATCACGCGCGTCTTGCCGCTGCCCGCGCCGGCGAACACGACCAGGGGACCGTCGCCGTGCAGCACGGCCTCGCGCTGCGGGGGGTTGAGCGTGGAGAGATCCAGCATCGGCGTGCGACTGTAAGGGTCCATCCTGGACTCCGCCAGGCGCACCGAAGCCGAGACTTGGAACCGGGGCGGAGAATGTGCTCTAAGGTTCCGGGATGACCCGGGATGGCACGAAAGACGACCCGGCGCGCACGGAGCTGAATGCAGCCCTGGGCACGGCGTCTACGGGCCATGACCAGCTGGCGCCTGAAACGGATGATCTCGCCCTCGTCCGTCGCGCTCAAGCCGGTGATCGGGCAGCTTTCCGCAAGCTGTTCGACCTCTATCACCGCCGGGTGTACCAGATGGCGGTAGCGATGCTGCGCCACCCGCAGGACGCCCACGACGTGGTCCAGGAGGCGTTCGTGCGCGTGCACCGCCACCTGCCGGACTTCCAGGGCAACTCCAGCTTCTACACCTGGCTGTACCGGATCAGCATGAACCTGGTCTACGACCAGCTCCGCCGGCGCAAGGCGCAGCGTGCGGTCGACTTCGACGAGACCATCGGCCGCGCCGAGGAGGGTGCGGAGTCCACGCTCAAGCCCGTGATCGACGGCGCCGACCCGGCGCGCACGGCGGCCCGCAAGGAGCTGGCCGGGGAGATCCAGGCCGCACTGGACACGCTGCCCGAGCACCACCGGCAGGTGATCCTGCTGCGCGAGGTGGAGGGCTTGAGCTACGAAGAGATCGCGAAGATCATGGACGTGCCCAAGGGCACGATCATGAGCCGGCTGTTCCACGCGCGGCGCAAGATGCAGCGTGCGCTCGCCGGCTATGTGGAAGGCGAGCTGAAGCCGCAAGACGAAGCAGACGAACCATGACCACGCCCCTGGCACTCGACGACGATCTCCTGCAGCGCTTCTACGACGGCGATCTCACGCCGCTGGAGGAGCATGGCGTGCAGGCGCAGATCGAGGCGGACCCAGCTGCGCAGCGGCGCCTGGCAGAGCTCGGGCGCATGACGGAGCTGCTGCGCGAGGGCACGGCGGAGCTGGGCGGCAAGCTGGAGTCCAACGCGTTGTTCGCGGCCATCGAGCGCGAGCTCCAGCAGCCGAGCCGTGTGCCCACGCGCACGCGGCTACGCGTGCTGAGCAGCGAGTGGCTGCAGCACAGGCGCGGCACGGTGGTGTACCTGGCCGGCACCGCGGCGCTGGCGGCGGCCACGCTGCTGGCGGTGTTGCGGCCGAGCACGCAGGTCACGGACGACAACGGCGGGCTGGTGCTCGCGCCCGGCGAGGAGCGCGCGCCGGTGGTGCCCACGGAGGAGGCGATCGCGTTGCACGGCTCGAGCGTCGAGGACGTGGACTTCGGCGCCAACACGGGCACGGTGTTCGAGCTCGACAACGAAGGCGTTGCGGTGGCGGTGGTGTGGATCAGCGACGACGAGGTCCCATGATCACACGCCGGATGATGATCGCAGGCATGCTGAGCTTGCCGGTGCTGGCGCACGCACAAGAGACGGCGCCCTGCGAGGTGCTGGTGGTGCTCGGCAGCACCGAGGGCAGCGGTGTGGATCCCGCGCTCGACAAGCTGGAGGCGCTGCGCAAGCCACCGTTCGACTCGTTCCCGAAGAAGACGCTGCTCAAGCGCGTGGAGCTGGCGCTCAGCCTGGGCGGCGAGACCGAGGTCGAGCTGCCCAACGGCCGCAAGCTGCGCTTGTCGTGGGTCGAGCGCACCAAGGAAGGCCGCTTGCGGCTCAAGTTGTCCATCAACAAGCCGGGACAACGCGACTACCTGCCCTTGATGACCGTGGTGGCCGCGCCCGGCGACCCGTTCTTCGTGGCCGGCCAAAAGTACGAAGGTGGTACGCTGATCATCGGCGTGCGCGCAGGAGCGCACTGAGCGCTGGGGCCGCGCGCCCTGCTATACCCCCTCCGGATGTCCACCAGCAAACGACCCGCGCCCAAGAGCAAGTCCAAGCGCAAGCGTTGGCTGAGTCCGAAGGCCGAGCGCTGGATCTGGATCGTCGGCGTCACGGCGCTGTCGCTGTTCGCGTTCGTGGGCGTGAGTGGCGCGCTGGTGCTCTGGTACGCGGGGCGAGGCCTGCCCAGCGCGGACTCGCTGCGCAAGTACGAGTTCCCCGAGACCACCCGCCTGTACGACGTGCACGGCGAGGTCGCGGCCGAGATGTTCAGCGAGCGGCGCACCGTGGTCTCGATGCAGAAGGTGCCGCGCGTGCTGGTGCTCAGCGTGCTCGCAGCCGAGGACGCGGACTTCTACCACCACATCGGCATGGACCTGCCGTCGATGTTCCGAGCCCTGTGGAAGACCATCCTCGCGGGGCGCGCGGCGCAGGGCGGCAGCACGATCACGCAACAGGTGGTGAAGAACCTGCTGCTGACGCCGGAGAAGAAGTTCGAGCGCAAGCTCAAGGAAGTGATCCTCGCGCGCCGGCTCGAGCAAGAGCTGAGCAAGGACGAGATCCTCGGGCTGTACCTCAACCACATCAACTTCGGGCACGGCCGCTACGGCGTGCAAGAGGCGTCGCGCTATTACTTCGGCAAGGACGTCGACAAGCTCACGCTGGCCGAGGCGTCGTTGATCGCGGGCATCCCGCAGTCGCCTACCAACCTGTCGCCGCGCGCGCACCCGGAGGCGGCGCACAGGCGCCAGCTGTTCGTGCTCGGACAGCTGGAGAGCAAGCGCTCGCTGTACTGGGACGATCTCCCGCTCGAGGAGATCGAGAAGGCGCGCAACACCGAGGTGGCGCTGGTGGTCGAGCCGCGCGTCGACGAGCGCGCGCCCGAGTTCACCGCGCTGGCGCGCAAGATCCTGGTCGAGGCCGTGGGCGAGGAGCGCGCGAAGCGCGGCGGCTTCGACATCTACACCACGCTCGACCTCGCGCTCGAGGAGAACGTGCGCAAGGCACTGCGCGACGGGCTGATGGCGATCGATCAGCGGCAGGGCAGGCGCGCGCCGCTCGATGCGCCCAAGAACGACAAGTCGCTGCCGGGCTTGGTGAAGCAGTCGCGCGTCGATCACGCCTCGCGCAAGAGTCTGCGCGTGGGCGGCACCTACGACGCGGTGGTGCTCGGCGCGGACGACAACCAGCACCT